>JBBSNE010000264.1:0-4598 GCA_038232815.1 Euzebyales bacterium
GCTTCGGCCTTGGCCCGCATGTCGGCAAGGTCGACGTTGCCCCCCTCGTCACAGGCCACTACGACGACCCGCATCCCGGCCATGACCGCGCTCGCGGCGTTGGTGCCGTGGGCAGAGCTTGGGATCAGGCAGACATCACGACCCAGGTCACCACGGCTGGCGTGGTAGCCACGGATGGCCAACAGGCCGGCAAGCTCGCCCTGCGCGCCGGAGTTGGGTTGCAGGCTGACCGCGTCGTAACCGGTGATGTCGGCCAGCCACTGCTCCAGATCGCTGACCAGCCGACGACTGCCTGCCGTGACCTCATCCGGGGCGAACGGGTGGACGTCGGTGAAGGCCGGCCAACTGATGGCCTGCATCTCCGCCGCAGCGTTCAACTTCATGGTGCAGGACCCCAGCGGGATCATGGTCCGGTCCAGGGCCAGGTCCTTGTCAGCGAGTTGCCGCAGGTAGCGCATCATGGCGGTCTCAGACCGGTGTTCGGAAAAGACCGGGTGGGTCAGGAAGGCACTGGTTCTTTGCAGTTGAGCCGGCAGCACGGGTATGTCATCGGTGTTCGGTACCGGCTCGACACCGAAGGCCGCGCAGACGTCGGCCACCGTCTGTTCGGTCGATGTCTCATCCAATGCGATCCCGACATGGTCGGCGTCCAACCGACGCAACAGGTAACCGGCCTGCTGCGCGGCCTGGCTGACCTGATCGGCACGGCCCGGAACCCGCACCGTCACGGTGTCGAAGAAGGTTCCGGTCACCACCTCCACCTCGCCGGCGCTCAGCGAGGCACACAAGGCCGCGGTCAACCCGCGAATCCGCTTGGCGATGACCGTCAGGCCGTCCGCGCCGTGGTAGGCGGCGTAGAACCCCGCGGCGTTGGCCAACAACACCTGAGCGGTGCAGATGTTGGAAGTGGCTTTCTCGCGGCGGATGTGCTGTTCGCGGGTCTGCAGCGCCAGGCGGTAGGCCGTGCGGCCCTGCCGATCGACGCTGACCCCGACAAGGCGGCCCGGCAAGGTGCGCTTGAAGTCAGAGCTGGTGGCCAGGTACCCGGCGTGTGGTCCGCCGTACCACATCGGCACCCCGAAGCGCTGACTTGACCCGACGACGATGTCGGCCCCCACGTCGCCGGGCGCAGCAAGCAGGGTCAACGCCAACAGGTCGGCAGCAACGACAGCCTTGCCTCCGCTATCATGAATCGTCTCGATGGCCGGCCGCAGGTCCCGCACCTCACCCGACGTGCCCGGATACTGCAGCAGCACCCCGAAGGCCTGCGGAAGCACCTCGACGTCCCCGTTGCCCGTGCCCCAGACATCGACAGTCTGCACCTTGATGCCAAGTGGTTCGGCTCGGGTCTGTAGCACCGCCAGGGTCTGGGGGTGGACATCGGCGTCGACCAGGAACGTGTCGGGCCCCTCTCGCACCGACCGTCTGGCCATGGTCATGGCCTCGGCCGCCGCCGTCCCCTCATCCAACAGGCTGGCGTTGGCAAGCTCCATGCCGGTCAGGTCCGCCACCATGGTCTGGAAGTTCAACAGCGCTTCCAGCCGGCCCTGGCTGATCTCGGGCTGATAGGGGGTGTAGGCGGTGTACCAGGCCGGGTTCTCCAAGACGTTGCGCAGGATCACCGGCGGGGTGACGGTGCCGTAATACCCCCGGCCGATCAGGCTGATCATCGTCGTGTTGTCCTCGGCAATGCCACGCAGGGCGGCCAGGACGCCGTCTTCGCTGTCGGCACCCTGGTGGCCGTGCAGTGCCAACGGTTGGCTCTGACGGATCGTGTCGGGGACCGTGGCGTCGATCAGCGCGTCGACCGAGGGGCGGCCGATGACGTCCAGCATCTGCTTGACGTCAGCATCGCTGATACCGATGTGGCGGGTGGTGAAGGGATGAGCGGTCACGAGGAACCCTTTTGCTGCTGGCGGATGCGTCTTGAGGTGACGCCCCCGCTGTTCTCGTGGCCTGAGAGCTTCACCGCCCGATGTGGCGATTTTCCCCTTCGGCGTCCGGTGGTGTGACCGGAACTCTTCAGCGTTCGCCTGTCCAGCGCGGTCCATGTGCCTGAGAGATTCCGGGGCGGTTGCTCCTTCGGCGGCTCCGGGGGTGGTGGTCCCGTCGCGCTCTCCCGCGTGGCGTCGGCGTGGTTCGAGCTTACCCCGGTATGCAGCCAAAACATGCGATCCCCCGACGGTGTCCGGGTTCCTCTGCGCCGGGCGTGGAAAAGCCGGGCGCCCCTGGGCCAAAACTGGCGTAAGGTCAGCCGGTATGGATGGCATCGAGATCCTGACGGCTGACATCACGACATTGGACGTCGATGCGATCGTCAATGCGGCAAACACTTCCCTGCTGGGGGGCGGCGGTGTCGACGGGGCGATCCATCGGGCGGGTGGCCCGTCGATCCTGGCCGCGTGCCGCCGGATCGTGGCGCGCCAGGGCGGCTGCCCCACGGGCCAGGCCGTCATCACCACGGGGGGCGATCTGCCGGCCGACTGGGTGATCCACACCGCCGGTCCGATCCATGACCGCGACCCGCAGGCGGCGCCCGAACTGCTGGGCTCCTGTTATCGGCGGTCCCTGGACATCGCGACCCGCCGAGGATTTCAGTCAATTGCCTTCCCGTCGATCTCGACCGGCGTGTACGGCTACCCGATCGAAGAAGCCAGCCGTGTGGCGATGGGTGTTTTGATGTCGCACGACACAAGCGGCAACCTTCCGGTCCGAGTGATCATGTGCTGTTTCAGCGAGGCCGACCGTAAGGTCTATGCCGACACCTACGACCAACTCCGGGTGCGTCACTGAGACCTGCGACCCAGGTTCTGACACCGGGGGCAGGCCCAGATCGTGCGGGCACGGGGCTGCCATTTGATGATCGTGGTACCGCAGCGGTGGCAGGGGCGGTCGTGGCGTTTGTAGACGTAGCGCTGTTCGTCGCCGCGAAGGTCTGAGCGGCGTCGCTTTCCCACATCCGACGGGTCGACGGTCACGATCCGTCCGGACCTCTCCCCCAGCCTCAACAGTTGGACTGCGTCGTCCCACAGTGCTTTGGCGGTTGCCTCAGAGATCTCGTTGGCGGAAATGTCTGGGGCGATCCCTGCTCGAAACAGCAGTTCGGCGCGGTAGACATTGCCTATGCCGGCGATGGCCTTTTGATCGAGTAGCGCCTCACCGATCGGAAGCGTGCGACGGCTGAGGCTGTAGACGAACTGGGAGGGGTCAGCATCAGCCTGTAGCGGGTCAGGCCCCAGACGTGCGATCACCGCTTCTGCCTGTGCAGGTGTTATCAGTTGCACGATCGTGGCGCCCGCCAGGTAAATCGTGGCGCCGTCTTGCCCGTCAGGCCCGACGACCTGCAACGCCAATCGGGTCCCGTCCGTCGGCGGGGGCGGGTCGGCCGTGAAGGTCCTGAACCGACCGAACAGGCCAAGGTGCACGTGCAGGATTTCGTCGATCGCCAGACCGTCAGCGTCAGCCCAGTCGTACAGCAGGTGCTTGCCATGCGCCTCAATATCGGCAACCCGCGCCCCGTTGAGCCTGGCCGCCCCCTCCTCAAAACGTCGCTGCGGGGAAGAGGCCCGGACCGTCTTGCCAACCAGTAGCTTTCGTTGCAGACGTGCATGACGGTGGATGGTGTGACCCTCGGGCATTCCTCCAGCATGCCCAATCAGGGGGCGCACGACCCCGCTGGGCCGCGACCCTGCAGTTGAGCCCGCAATGTGCACCTACGCCCACGTACTGGCCGACCTGCACTTCCACGTGTTGCCCACCCCCTATCGGATGGCGCACCCTCGCCAGGATGTGCCCGTGAGCCCGCATGCGCGATTGCCTGCACATTTGGGCAGGCAATCCGAGTTGGTGGCCGATGCGGAGTGCCCGTACGCTGCCTTGGCAACACTGGCAGCGCTGTTGGCTGCCAAGAGGGGTCGTATGCAACACTCTGGAGCCCTGCCCCGACAAGAACGACAACTGTCAAAGGAGACGTCCGGTTTGATGAGGTCCGCCACCTTGCGCCAACGATTGATCGCTGGCCGGGCCCGCCTGTTCCTGGCTGTGGCACCCCTTGCCCTGCTGGCCGCGGGATGTTCCACGACCTTTGATGGCGGCGATGGTCCCGCCGCCATTCCGGGTCCGAACCCCAACCGCGAACTTCCTGCTGACGCCTTACAACCGCTGGGGCCTGTGGCACAGCAGCAAGACGGCCTGTGGGACTTGGCGTATCCGCTCGCGATCGGTGTGTTCCTACTGATCTTCGGCGGCTTGGCCTACATCCTGTTCAAGTTCCGCGACAGGGGCCAGGACGAGTTGCCCTACCAACGTCACGGCAACACCAAGCTTGAGATCTTGTGGACAATCATCCCCGCGCTGGTGCTGGTGGTCATCGCCATTCCCACCGTGCAGACGATCTTCGCGCTGGCCGACGAACCGGCTGCGGATGCCGTGTTGGTCAACGTCGTGGGCAAGCAGTACTGGTGGCAGTTCGAATATGAGAACGAGGCCTTCTTCACCGCCTCGGAACTGCACATCCCCACCGGCCGCGAGGTCTACCTGACCCTGGACGGCAGCGAACCGGACAACAGCGCTGTCTACGGGACACCCCCGGTGATGCA
>JBBSNE010000265.1:0-4573 GCA_038232815.1 Euzebyales bacterium
CGGCCAGCAGTTCATGTTCTGGTCAGTCGTTCCCGAACATGAGTTGGAGAAGATCAGACACAACTCGGGGGTGCCGACCCTCTCCAAGGATCTGATCGACGAGCTACCGAGCGCGCTGCTGGAGTTGACCTCGAGCAGCGCTGCCGCCCAATCCTCCTGACCAAACTGATCAGCACCGTCACGCCAGCCACGACTGACCTCACGAGCGTTTCGAGAACTGCGCCTTCAGATAATCCCGGTTCATCCGGGCGATGTGGTCGAGTGAGATGTCTTTGGGACAGGCCGCCGTGCACTCACCGATGTTGGTACACGAACCGAAGTACGCCTCCATCGTGTCGACCATGTCTCGGGTTCGCGCAGACTTCTCGGGCTGACCCTGGGGAAGCATGTTCAGCTGAGAAACCTTGGCTGAGGTGAACAGTTGCGCAGCCCCGTTCGGACAGGCGGCCACACAGGCCCCGCAACCGATGCAGGCGGCGGCGTCAAATGCCTCGTCGGCGACCTCCTTTTTCACCGGAGTGAGGTTGGCGTCGGACGCCGAGCCTGTGGGCACGGAGATGTAACCCCCCGCCTCGATGATGCGGTCGAAGGCCGAACGGTTGACGACCAGATCCTTGATGACGGGGAAACCGGATGCCCGCCAGGGCTCGATGGTGATCGTGTCCCCGTCGGCGTATTGCCGCATGTGTAACTGACAGGTCGCCGTTGAGGCCTGAGGCCCGTGGGCCTGCCCGTTGATCATCAGCCCGCACGATCCGCAGATACCCTCACGGCAGTCGTGGTCGAACTGGACGGGCTCGTTGTTGTCCTCGATCAACTGTTGGTTCAAGACATCCAACATCTCCAAAAACGACATGTCCTCGCTGACGTCGTTCAGCTTGTACGTCTCGAAGCGCCCCCCGGAGTCCGGGGACTCCTGGCGCCACACGTTCAACGTCAATTTCATGGGTTCCTACTTGTAGCTTCGGGTCGTCAGTTCGACGTCGTCGAACTCCAGGTCTTCTTTGTTCAGCTTGGCCGCAGCGGGGTCACCGGTGTATTCCCACGCGCCAACGAAGGCAAAGTTCTCGTCGTCGCGCAGCGCTTCGCCCTCAGCGGTCTGATGCTCCTCACGGAAGTGTCCGCCGCACGATTCCTCACGCATCAGGGCGTCCTGACACATCAGCTGGCCCAACTCAAAGAAGTCGGCCACCCGATTGACCTTCTCCACCGACTGGTTCAACGTGTGTGCGGACCCCAGGACGCGGACGTCGCTTTCGAACTCCGCCCGCAGAGCGGGAATTTCGCTGAGGGCCTTCTCAAGCCCCGTACGATTGCGCTCCATTCCGCAGTAGTCCCACATGATCTTGCCGAGTTCGCGGTGGAACCAGTCGACGCTGCGGGTGCCCTTGACGGCCAGGTAGCGGTTGATATTTTCCTTCGCTGCGATCTCGGTGTCCACAAAGCTCGGGTCGTCCACCGGCACCGGCTGGTCACCCAGTTTGGGCGCCAAATAGTTGCCGATCGTGTAGGGAAGCACGAAGTAGCCATCACTCAGACCCTGCATCAAGGCAGAGGCTCCGAGACGGTTGGCCCCGTGGTCACTGAAGTTCGCCTCACCGATGGCGAACAGGCCGGGGATGGTGGTCTGCAACTCATAGTCCACCCACAGCCCACCCATGGTGTAGTGCGGAGCCGGGAAGATCCGCATGGGCTGCTGATACGGGTTTTCACCGGTGATCCGCTCATACATGTCGAACAGGTTGCCGTAGCGCTCGGCGATCTTGTCTTGGCCCAAGCGCTCGATCGCATCGGCGAAGTCCAGGTACACCCCGTTGTTCAACGGTCCGACACCCAAGCCCTGGTCCACCACAGTCTTTGCGTTCCGTGAGGCGACGTCGCGCGGCACCAGGTTGCCGAAGGAGGGGTACTTGCGTTCCAAGTAGTAGTCGCGGTCAGACTCGGGGATCTCTGCCGCGACCTTGCCGGTGTCATCAGCGTTCTTTGGCACCCAGATACGACCGTCGTTGCGCAACGACTCGCTCATCAGGGTCAGCTTGGACTGGAACTCATCGGAGGAGGGGATCGCCGTCGGGTGGATCTGGGTGTAGCAGGGGTTGGCGAAGAACGCCCCCTTGCGGTGCGCCCGCCAGACCGCGGTGGCGTTGCAGGCCATCGCGTTGGTCGAAAGGTAGTAGGCGTTTGAGTACCCGCCGGTGGCCAGCACCACTGCGTGTGCGGAATGTGAGCGGATCTCGCCGGTCAGCAGATCGCGGGTGACGATGCCGGCGGCCACGCCGTCTTTGACCACCAGGTCAAGCATCTCGGTCCGGATGTGCATCTCCACGGTGTTGTCATGGATCTGGCGGGCCAGGGCCTGGTAGGCGCCCAAGAGCAACTGCTGGCCGGTCTGGCCCCGGGCGTAGAACGTCCGGGACACCTGTGCACCGCCGAACGAGCGGTTGTCCAACAGACCCCCGTACTCGCGGGCGAACGGCACCCCTTGCGCCACGGCCTGGTCGATGATGTTATTGCTGACCTCGGCCAGACGGTAGGTGTTGGACTCACGGCCGCGATAGTCCCCACCTTTGATGGTGTCGTAAAACAGCCGGTAGACACTGTCGCCGTCGCCGTGGTAGTTCTTCGCGGCGTTGATCCCGCCCTGGGCGGCGATCGAGTGAGCCCGGCGGGGCGAATCGTGGAACGTGAAGCATTTCACGTTGTAACCCAGCTCACCGAACGTTGCGGCGGCGGACGCACCCGCCAATCCCGTGCCGACGACGATGATCTCGTACTTGCGTTTGTTGGCCGGGTTGACCAGCTTCATGTCGAACTTGTGCTCGGTCCACTTCTGGGCCAACGCCCCCTCGGGGGACCGACTGTCAAGGATGCTCATTATTCTGCCTCGAATTCCTCGGTGATCGACTGGCACTCAGCACCACAATCGATCACTCCGAACAAGGTGCCCAACGGGAAGGTCAAGTTGATGCCGACCACCAGCACCGTCACCCCGATGGCCAAATAGCGCCGCCAGGCATTGAAGCGGTCGTTGTTCAGACCCAGTGTCTGGAACAGGCTCCAGGTGCCGTGGTAGATGTGCAGGCCCAACGCCAGCATCGCGATGATGTAGAACAGCGACACCCAGATGCGCGACAGGCTGGCGGTCAGGTTGTTGGTGATTGCACCACGGACAAAGTCCGGATTGGCAAATCCCCAGGTCAGGTCAGCCAGGTGAAAGATGATGAAGGCCAAGATGATGGTGCCGCTGTACACCATCGTCCGCGACGCGTAGTCAGCCGCGATGTAGTGCCGGGCGGACTGATAGTTCACCGGCCGCATCTTCCGGTTCTGCCAGGCCAGGGTGTAGGCGGCGTGGACGTGGACCACAAGCGCCGCGACCAGCCCCAGACGGGCGATCCACAGCAACAACGTCCTCGGCACGAGTGTGCCGCCGAGACCGCGCAGCCCCTCGCCGTACTCACTGAATCGTGCCGCGCCCTCATAGACGTGCAGGTTGCCCGCCGCATGGCCCACGACAAACCCCAGGCCGACCAGGCCACTGATGGCCATGACGTATTTCTTGCCAACCGCCGACCGGTAGAACTCGACCAGCCAGAACCGTGACCGCTTGACAACCGGTTCCGGGGCTTTGTCCAACGGCTGGACACTGTTGCGGGGAGGGATCGCCGTACTCATTGATTGCATGCTCCTACGGGACGCGGTCGCACCCAAAATTTTGCCAACCGCAGGGGTTTCCAAGGTTATCAGCGGGACGTCAGCCTAGACAGTTCCAATTCATACTGTTATAGTTCTAACTATCTTGGAGTTCCGTCCGAGACCACCGACGCGCCCCTGCGCAAAAGGATCGAACCGTCATGTCAGACACCGCAACCACCACGTTGGACCGCACCGTACAGGGACAACCGTTCCCCGCAGTCGGGACCTATGTCTTCGATGTTGCCCATTCCACCGTCCAGGGCCAGGTCAAACACCTGATGGTGTCAAAGACCCGCGTGCTGTTCAAGCAGTTCGAAGGCACCATCACCGTGGCCGAGGACCCCGCCGAGGCGTCCGTCGAGGTCACGATCCAAGCCGACTCCATCGACTCTCGCGACGAAAAGCGCGACGGTCACCTGAAGAGCCCTGACTTCTTGGATGTCGAGCAATACCCCCACATCACGTTCCGTTCGACCACTGTCGAGCCGGGCTGGAAAGTCATCGGTGACCTCACCATCAAAGACGTCACCCGCCACGTGGTGCTTGACACCGAGTACCTGGGCACCTTCAAAAGCCCCATGGGCCCGACCGTCGCTGCCTGGTCCGCCGAAACGACGTTGAACCGTGAGGACTTCGACGTCACCTGGAACGCTCCCATGGAGACCGGCGGTGTGTTGGTCGGTAAGGACGTCAAGATCGAACTGGAGATCGAAGCCGTCCTGCAAGAGGGCTAGGCCTTAGGGGCCACAGGTAGAGGCGACACCGGGTCCCACGATGGTGGGCCACGGTGATGGACCCTGCTGATTGTTCCACCAATCTGCAGAAGGACATCACCGTGACCCCCACCGAGGTTATCTACCAGCGGCGTGCCGCAGCA
>JBBSNE010000266.1:0-4558 GCA_038232815.1 Euzebyales bacterium
GACACCATCATGGGCCTGTCCACCGTGCCGCTGCGGTTTGGTCTTCCTGACCTGCTGTCGACGGGTGGACGGGTCGTTGCGGGGCGTTGGGTCAGCGGCGGCCTGGCAGTCCATGGCCTACCCAAGGCAGCCCCCTTGTTGCGCACCGTCTTGTCCCTGCTCAGCGTCATCTCCTGATTCGGGGGACAGGGGGGTCAACCGTTACCCTCTAGGCTCGGCCGTAGTCAATGCACGCAAGAACAGGGAGAACAGTGGAGCGGATCGAAAACATCGGCGTCGTCGGGTGTGGGACGATGGGATCAGGTATCTGTGAGGTCGTTGCCAGGGGTGGCAAGCCCGTCCACTTCGTCGAGGTCTCTGATGCCATGGTGGAGAAGGGGTTGGCACGCATCGACAGCTCACTCCAACGTGCTGTTGATCGAGGAAAGTTGGACGAGTCCGAGAAGACGGCCATCTTCGAGCGCATCTCCGGTGGCACCGACTTCACCGCGTTGGCCGACTGCGACCTTGTCGTCGAAGCGGTCCCAGAAGTGCTGGACATGAAACAGGACACGTTCCGGAAGTTGGATGACGTGCTGCGTCCCGACGCGATCGTTGCGACCAACACCTCGTCGTTGGGGGTCATCGACGTGGCGGTCCAGACCAAACGGCCGGACCGCGTCCTCGGCTTTCATTTCTTCAACCCGGCACCGGTGATGAAATTGGTCGAGATGATCACCACGGTGGTGACGAATCCAGAGGTCGTGGAGTTGGCCAGGACCTTCGCCGAGGACTTGGGCAAGACCCCCGTGGTCGTGCGCGATCGGGCCGGGTTCATCGCGAACCTGTTGCTGTTTCCCTACCTCAACCAGGCCGTGGGGATGGTCGAATCCGGTTATGCCCTGCGTGAGGACATCGATGCCGCCATGCGGTTTGGCACCGGTCATCCCATCGGGCCCATAGGGTTGGTCGATCTGATCGGCATCGACTCGACCAACTCCATCATGGAACGCATGTATGAGCAGTTCGGCGACGTCCGTTATGCGCCGAAGCCGATCATCCGCCAGCTGAAGAGCGCCGGGTTCTTGGGACGCAAGAGCGGCCGAGGGTTCTACACCTATGACAAGCCCAACTCCTCACGGGTTGCTGCCAATGACGCCAGCGTCACCCCTCCGGTGGATGGTGACGTCATCGCGTCCTGGGGCACCGTCGGCGTGGTCGGCAGTGGGACGATGGCTGCTGGGATTGCAGAGGTGTGTGCCAAGGCCGGCTATGACGTGATCATCCGTGGGCGAACGGTGAACAAGGCACAGCAGGCCAAGGGCGCCGTCGGCACCTCACTGGATCGTCTGGTGGACAAGGGGGAGTTGGACCCGGGGGGCCGCGAGGATGTGATGCAGCGCCTCACGGCGACCGACGGGCTGGCGTCGTTGGCCGAATGTGATCTGGTGATCGAGGCGGTGGTCGAGTCGTTGGAGATCAAACGTCCCCTTTTTGAGGAGTTGGACAAGATCACCAAGCCGGACTGTGTGCTGGCGACCACCACGTCATCCTTGCCGGTCATCGAGATGGCCATGGCAACCGACCGTCCGTCTCAGGTCGTTGGACTGCACTTCTTCAATCCGGCCGCCGTGATGAAGTTGGTCGAGATCATCCCCACCGTCCGTACTGATCCGGCGACCGTGATGCAAATGCGGGCGTTGACCGAAAAGATCGGCAAGCACGGGGTGTTGTGCCGTGACCGTGCCGGGTTCATCGTGAACGCGTTGCTGTTCCCCTACCTCAACGACGCAACCCGGATGTTGCAGGACGGCTACGCCACCGCCCCCGAGATCGACACGGCGATGCGGCTTGGCTGCGCCCACCCCCTGGGTCCGTTTGCAGTGATGGATATCGTGGGGTTGGACGTCACGCTTGAGATCTGTCGAGCGCTGTACGCTGAGTTCCGGGACCCGGGCTTTGCGCCCGTTCCGTTGCTGGAACATATGGTCAGCGTCGGCTATCTGGGTCGCAAGGTCGGGCGGGGCTTCTACACTTACTAGCTAGCAACATCAACCGTAAGCGACGAAAGAGTCGATAGACCATGAGCAAAGGTGCGCGCCGCAAGCGCAAGTCTCGGCCCTGGCAAAACCCTGAAGCACTGCAGGACATGGCCGACATGGTCTCGCGGGCACAGATGGACGCCGGCCTACGTCTGGACGGATACGAGGTCCAAGACATTCCCGAACACCGGGCCGAAAAGGATTATGTCTGCCCTGATTGCGGCAACACCATCCCGGAGGGGGAACGACACTTGGTCGTTTTTCCCACGGGGGATCCTGATCTTCGACGCCACTGGCACACCTACTGTTGGCGGATCGAAGTCGGTCGGTCAAACGGTGCGGCCTAGTTTGGGTCTGATACGGGGATACGTGTCGGCCCTGACGTGAGTACCGCTGACAAACGACCGGTGGCGCTGGTCACCGGCGCCTCACGTGGTATCGGCGCGGCGACAGCCATCACGTTGGCCCGTCAGGGGCATGACGTCGCCGTTGCCGCCCGGACGGTCGCTGATCTTGAGAAGGTCGCGGCCCAGTGTCAGGAACATGGTGCGCACACACTGGTCGTCCCCACCGACGTCCTGGTCGAAGAGCAGGTCCGGACCGCGGTGACCCGCACCGCGGCGGAGTTGGGTGGCTTGGACGTCCTGGTCAACAACGCCGGATGGAACAGCTTCACCGTCCCGTTGGTCGACCTGCGATCGTCAGGCTGGGACAAAGGCCTGACCTTGAACGTCACCCAGGCCTTCTGGGCCATGCAGGAAGCCGGCCGGATCATGCTTGACCAGGGCAGCGGGACCGTGGTCAATGTCGCGTCCTTGGCCGGCGTCGCGACCTCGCCTCAGATGGTGCACTACGGCGCCGCCAAGGCCGCCCTGATCAACCTGACGAAGAATGCCGCGGTCGAGTGGGGCAGCCGGGGCATACGAGTCAATGCCGTGGCCCCGGGCTGGGTCAAGACGTCGTTGAATGAGTTTGCCTGGACCGATCCAGAGATGGAGACGGCCTTCGTGGCCGGAGCCCCACTGGGCCGTTGGGGCGAACCCCAGGAGGTTGCCGACGTCATCGCCTTCTTGGCGTCGGGGGGCGCCAGCTACATGACCGGTCAGACCGTGGTGATCGACGGCGGGTTGAGCCTTGGCAGTTCCTGATCCATTACTTCACAGACGAGGAATCCTACGTGAGCAGTAGTCAGAAGAAGAAGGCTGAAAAGGCGCGTCGACGCGCCCTGCGGGAAAAGGCACGGCAGGAAGAACGGCGCCGCAACATCATGACCGGCATCATCACGGGCATCGTGGTCCTGCTGGGCGCTGTGCTGGTCTTTCTCAGCCTGGACAATGATGACGACGTCGACCTGGAAGCGATACGAAGCGAGGTGGAGGCGTCGGCCTCCGCGTTGGCTGCCGCTGGAAGCGAGGCGCCGACCGAGGTCACACCGGATGATCCTGACGCAGAAGCGGGGGTGGCGGTGGACTCCGGGCAAGACGCACAGGTCGATGATCGGCCCGTTGCGTGTGACGCTGACGAGCCGGCCAACGCGGGCGAGACCCGGCCACAGTTCCCCGGTGGACCCGCTGAGGTGCTCCAAGAAGGTGTGGACTACCGGGCCGTGGTAACGACATCGTGTGGCACGGTCACCCTGGACCTGCTGGAGGACGCCACACCCGCCACCGTCAACTCCTTTGTGTTCCTGGCACAACAAGGGTTCTTCGACGGTCTGGAGATCTTCCGCAACGCAACCTCCATCGGGGCCCTGCAGACCGGGGGCGGCAACCAGACCAACGGCTGGCAGATCGGCTACGGCTTGCCCGACGAGTTGGGCGTGGCAGAAACCGACGGCTATCCGGTCGGCAGTGTGGCGATGGCCAACGCCGGCGCCAACACCGGCGGCAGCCAGTTCTTCTTCGTCTACAACAACGGCTTCCAGGAAGGCGTCGAGCAGGGGGGACTGGATCGGACGTTCGCCAACTTCGCCACCGTGACCGAGGGGTTGGACGTCGTGCAACAGATCGGTGAGATCCCGGTCGAAGGCGAAACCCCCCACGAACGTGTGTACATGGAATCCGTCACCATCGAGGAGAGCTAATCATGCAGTTTCAACAGCCAGACCAGGTCCTGGACGACGCCAACACCCATGACGCCACGCTTGAGACGTCGCAGGGCACGATCAAGTTGCGGTTGTTCTCAAATGAAGCGCCCCAGGCCGCCAACAGCTTTGCATTCCTGGCCGGCAAGGAGTTCTTCGACCAAACCGTCATCCACCGGGTGGTTCCCGGGTTCGTGGTGCAGATGGGCGATCCCACGGGCACAGGGACCGGTGGGCCCGGATACCGCTTCGACGACGAGTTGGCGTCGGCTCGTAATCGTGGCTATTCGCGCGGCATTCTGGCGATGGCCAACGCCGGCCCCGGCACCAACGGCAGCCAGTTCTTCATCTGCCTGGACAACGTTGGCCTGCCGCCCAGCTACACGGTGTTCGGAGAGGTGACGGACGGCATGGACGTCGTCGATCAGATCGCCGCGGTGCCCCTGCGGGGCGA
>JBBSNE010000267.1:0-4545 GCA_038232815.1 Euzebyales bacterium
GTGCGAAGGATACGAAGATGGCTGGAAACCGCGGTGCGCCCCACCGCTCCGATGCGGTCGGCGATGTCGCCGGAACTCATTTCCTGGTGTTCTGCCAAGTGCTCAAGAATGGCTCGGCGGGTGGGGTCGGCAAGGGCGTCGAAGGCCTCTTGCGCTGGTGTTGTCATCTAACGTCACCCATCGTAGACATGCATCCGAGTGTATGGGCTGGCGCGCCCGTAGCCGATGCCCTCGTCGGCGGCAGCCGCACCGGTCACGACCGCGGTCCTGCCGGTAGTTCGGTCAACGCGTGGCTGGGGACACCGCAACGGGTTCGCGATGCGCCTCGTGGTGGTCCTTGTCGACCGGTGTCGCCATGGTCTCACGTGTGCGGTCGTTAAGGGCGAGGGGGTCGGCAAGCGCCCCGCTGCTCCCCAGCACGGTCTCCAGGGCGTTCACCCAATGTTCGTAGTAGCTCCACGACTGCTGACCTGATTCCTCCCACCGCCGGATGGATGCCGAGAGGGATGACTGGAAGTCAGTCCAGTCGTAGTGACCCTCCTGGTGGGCCGCAACGGCCATGGCGAACGCCCGCAACTGCCAGGGCTCCTCGAACGCCTGCTCGGCGGGGCCGCCTTTGGGAAGGTCGCTGATCAGGGTCTTGAGCTGCAGGCGTGCCTCAGCCAGCTGGGACGCATCGGACCGCATCTTCACGTTTGTGACGGCTCCCCGGCCGGTCCCACACCAATCATCGAGTCGCGGGTGACAAGCTCGGCAAGCTCGGCCTCGCTCATGTCGTCGGTACCCTTGGGGCGCTGGGGCAGCACCCAGTAGCGCAGTTCGGAGCTTGAGTCCCATACTCGGATCTCAACGTCGTCACCAACAGTGAAGTCGAAGTCATCGGCCAGCACCGTGCGGGGCTCGCGCACCATCCGTGACCGGTAGGCCGGGGCCTTGTACCAGTTCGGTGGCAACCCGAGGACCGGCCAGGGGTAGCAGGAACACAGGGTGCAGACGATCGCGTTGTGCACGTCGTCGGTGTTTTCTACCACGATCATGTCCTCGCCCTGCAGGCCGCCAATTCCCAACTCGGCACAGGCACCGGTGGCATCATCGAGCAGTCGCTGTTTGAACGCCGGATCGGTCCAGGCCCGCGCGACGACCTTCGCGCCCAACTGGGGGCCGACCTCGTTTTCGTATACCTCGGCGAGCCGGTCGACAGCATCGGTGGTCATGACGCCCTTTTCGATCATCAACGCCTCTAGTGCCTTGACTCGGGCGACGATCTCCTCGTGGCTGCGAAGTGGGGTGTCGGTACGGGTGCTCATGTCAGGCTCCTTGGGTCGCGGCGGTGGTTGTGGTGATGTATGGCTCGAAGATGTCGAAAAAGACGACCTCGTTGGGGTCACCGACCCCCTTGCCCCACAGTTCCATTCCGGTGAACTTCACGGTGTACAGGTGCTCGGGCTCGTCCCCGCCGCCATTGCCGGAGACATCGGGGTAGACCCAGGTGCCATGAGTTGCGGTGATCTCGCCGGTCTTGCCACGGATGTAGCCGGCCCGTCGGGTGTGCCCGTAGGGGCTGTCTTCGGCCACGACCACCTGGTCACCGACTGAGAATGCGGGCGACTTATCGGATTTCCGCGAAGCGTCGAAGCCCTCCTTGACGGCAGTGTTCACAAAGTCAAGCAGTTCTGGGTCGCTGCGCTCGGGCAACGGTGCGTCGGGATTGTCCAAGTAGTGCTGGGTGCGTTTGTCCAATTCATCGGGGTCAATCAGACCCTTTTGCTCCGCGAAGTGCTCGACCGCATGTGTCCAGTGCTCGTAATAATTCGACAGCAGGTACTCGGCCGGGCCCATTTTTTCGACGCTGTGACGGAACTCGTCCAGTGTGTACAGGCCGGCACGGGCACCCTGTGCAAACATTGAGAACGCGGCCTTCTCCCAGTCCGCCCTGAAGACCGGTTCAGTGCCCCGGTCGTTGTTGACAGCACCCATACCGTCGGTGCCGCCGAGGTCGTGGATACCATTCATGACGTACCTCCCACAGTTGTCAGGGCCGGCGGAGTCGCGAACCCGCCGACCGTTTGTTCATAGGTCTGTGCCACGCGTAAGACGGTGGCGTCGTCGAACTGCTTTCCGATGATCATCAACCCTGCCGGTAGACCGTTGACCAACTCAGTTGGGACGCTGCAGGCGGGATGGCCGGTGATGTCGAACGGGGCGGTGTTGCCGATCATCGACAACGCGTCATCGAGGTAATCGGCCAACGAGACGTCGTCGGCTGGGATTTCACGCGCGGTGTAGGGCAGGGTGGGCATCACCAGGACGTCGTAGTCCGACAGCACCTTGTCGTAGGCGGCACGGACGTCGGGTACCAGGTTTCGGGCCATCGCGTAGTACGCGCCGCCGCCTTCTTCGTAGGTGTGGCGGCCCGACATGCCTACCAGCTTGACGGTCTTGGAGAGTTCGTTGCCATGCTGCTTGCGCCCGTTGAAGTAGTGAGCGATCAGTTCGGGGTCATAGAGCCCCTGCCAGTTCAGCCCGTAGGCGTTGCCGTCGAGCATCTGATAGGCGGCACCCTCGGTCGCGATCACGTTCCAGACGTGCATGGCGTCAACATGCCAGGGCACCGACACCTCCTCGGCGACCAGCCCGGCTGATCGGAGCACCTCGATGGCATCACGGACTGCGGTGTCGACCGCGGGATCACTGACTTCTGTCCCGAAGCCTTCGGTCACCACCCCGATGCGCAGGCCGGAGGCGGACTGCGACACCGCCTGGACGTAGTCCGCGGTTTGCAGGTCGGCCGGTTGACGCGGATCCAGCCCGTCGGGGCCCGCCAGCACCGAGAGCATCAACGCGACGTCGCTGACGGTACGGGCGATGGGTCCGACATGGTCGATGGTCTGCTCGATCGGGAACGCACCGGTATAGGGCACAAGCCCGTGTGTGGGCTTGTGCCCCACCGTTCCGCAAAACGAGCTCGGAATACGGATGGATCCGCCCTGGTCACCACCCAGCGCGAGATCGACGTCGCCGACTGCGACCAGCGCCGCGCTTGCACTGGACGAGCCGCCCGCCATGCGGGTCGGGTCCCAGGGATTGCGGACCGGGCCTGGCTTGGATGTGAAACTTCCCCCTGAGAAACACAGGTCCTCACAGACCGCCTTCCCCATGATCGTTGCCCCCGCCTGAAGGAGTCGCGACACGACCGTCGCGTCTCTGAGGGGAACGAACCCCTCCACGGTTGCGGAGCCGTTCATCATCGGCACGCCCGCAACGCAGACGTTGTCCTTGACCGCGGCCGTGCGACCGGCCAGCGGGCCACCCGAGCTGTCCGGGTCGCTGATGTCAGTGGTCACATACCAGGCCCCGAGGGGGTGATCTCCTTGTTCCCACTTGCGGTCTGGGGGGTCGGGTCGGCGGTCGGTGTACAGCCGTTCGACCGCCTCGGATGAGGCAAGGGTTGCCTCTACTGCCGGGGCGAACTCCTGCAACTCCTCCTTCGACAGCCCGAACCCATAGTGCTCAGACAGTTCCGCCAGTCTGCCGGCATCTGGAACAGGAACGGCCATCAGCTCTCCTAGGTTTTAGCGTCGCGGATCCGCAGCCTAGAAGAGACATGTCACCGTGTCAAAGAGTATTGGCATGAGGGGAGGTCCAGTAAATGATTTGCCATCGTGCAGGTAAATGCCTGCATGACCTCACGTCTGGACATGGCGCGCCAATCGGCAACCCAGCCTCTCGACATCCTCGTCCAGGCCAATCTCGTCACCGTCGTCCGTCGCGGACGCGAACGGCTCCACTACCTCAACCCGGTCCCGATCCACGAGATCCAGGCGCGGTGGATATCGCGCTTCGACGAACCCCGCCTTGACGCACTCACGTCCATCAAGAACCAAGCGGAGGAACACGCAATGACCGACGCATCCACGCCGATCCCGACCTATGTGTACGTCACGTACATCCGCGCCGACGCCGAGCAGGTGTGGCAGGCCCTGACCGATGCCGACCTGACAGCGCGCTACTGGGGACACGCCAACGTCTCGGACTGGCAGCCAGGCTCGACCTGGGAACACCGACGCTCCGACGGATCAGGCGTCGTCGACGTCGCCGGCACGGTGATCAAGACCGAGCCACCGAATCATCTGGTGATCACCTTCGGGGCCCCCGGAGGAACCGGCGGAAGAACAGTCGGTGGTCACCTTCCTGGTCGAACCGTACGACGACATCGTGCGGCTGACCATCACCCATGAACGGCTGGCCGACCAGACCGCACTGGATGAGATCTCGCACGGGTGGCCTGCCGTACTGGCGAATCTGAAGTCGCTCCTTGAGACCGGAGACGTCCTCCCGCAGGTCCCATGGGAAATGCAGCCGCTCAACAGCGGCTGAGTCCCAGAACGCAAACCATGGACATCATCCCACTTCAGGACGCGCACCTCGCGTTTCTCGACACGGCGTCAAGAGTCGACGACGCTGGCGGCTCAGGTCTTGTTCCGCCACCCGGCGAATGGAACTCCGACCAAATCCTGGCGCACGTCGCGCTGGTGGACGCCGCAA
>JBBSNE010000268.1:0-4531 GCA_038232815.1 Euzebyales bacterium
GGCGCCTTCGGCCGACGTGATCGTCAAAGCGGCGGCGGTGGCCGATTTCAGACCTGCAGCCGTGGCGCAGGACAAGTTGAAGAAAGACGTGTTGTCCACCGATGGCGATCCGACCACCCTGGTGTTGGTGCCGACGCCCGACATCCTGGCAGCGCTCGGAAAACGGGACGACCTCCGTGCCGTCTTGGTGGGTTTCGCCGCCGAAACGGCTGATCCTGAGGCCTATGGCCGCCGCAAACTCAAGGCGAAGAACGTCGATTTGATGGTCATCAACGATGTCAGCCAGGACGATGCAGGGTTCGGCGTGGACACCAACCGGGTCATCATCATCGGACGGGAGGGTTATCGACAGGATCTGCCGCTGACCTCAAAACGGCGGGTCGCGGAAACGATTCTTGATCTTGCCGCAGATCGTTTGACTGACAAGGGACAACCCACGTAGGCCCGATGTCAGCCGCAACCGCTATCCTTTGGCCACGCCACATTGGCCACACCACGTTGGCCAAAACCGGGTAGAGCCGTTGGGCGGCACCCCACGAGGGCACACATCTCGCACGTACACGATGTAACGAGGAATCCACACCATGGCACGACGTTGGCAGTTCACCTCAGAATCCGTCACCGAGGGGCATCCCGACAAGGTTGCCGACCAGATTTCTGATGCGGTTCTTGACGCCGTCCTGGCAGCTGACCCAGACCCGTGGAACGCCCGCGTGGCCTGTGAAACCCTGGTGAACACCGGCTTGGTGGTGGTGGCTGGGGAGATCCGCACCAAGGCGTTCGTCGACGTCGACGCCATCGTTCGTCGAACCGTCAACGACATCGGCTACGGATCCGCAGACTCGGGCTTCGACGGACGCACCTGCGGCGTGGTCGTTGCCATCGACGGGCAGTCCGAGGACATCGCCGGTGGGGTCGATCATGCCCTTGAGTCCCGGGGTGAGCCCACCGGGGACGAACTGGACAGCCTGGGCGCAGGGGACCAGGGGATGATGTTCGGCTACGCCACGAACGAGACGGCGTCGTTGATGCCCCTGCCGATCGACCTGGCCCACAAGCTGGCCAAACAGTTGGCGGCGGTCCGCAAATCGGGGCAAGTCCCTTATCTGCGTCCCGACGGCAAGACCCAGGTCACCATCAACTATGAGGACAACGTCCCGGTGTCCATCGAACGGGTCTTGATCTCGGCCCAGCACAAACCCGACATCGACAGGACCACCCACATGACGCCGGACATGATCGAACATGTCATCAGGCCGGTTCTGCCCGCAGGCATGTCAGTGGATGACGACAGCGTGCTGGTCAATCCCTCGGGCAAGTTCGAGATCGGCGGACCGCGTGCCGATGCCGGACTGACCGGCCGTAAGATCATCGTGGACACCTACGGCGGCATGGCGCGGCATGGTGGCGGGGCGTTCAGCGGAAAGGACTCGACGAAGGTGGACCGGTCGGGGGCCTACGCCACGCGCTGGGTTGCAAAGAACATCGTGGCGGCCGGTCTGGCCGAGCGCGCGGAACTGCAGGTGGCCTACGCCATCGGTGTGGCCCATCCCGTCAGCCTGATGCTTGAGACCTTCGGCACCGAGACCCAGGATCCCGACAAGATCCTTGCCGGCATCGAAGAGGTCTTCGACCTGCGCCCCGCGGCCATCATTCGTGATCTGAACTTGCGTGCGCCGATCTTTGCCCCAACGGCCGCATATGGTCACTTCGGCCGTGACGAGTTCCCCTGGGAATCCACCAGCCGGGCAGACCAGTTGCGTTCGGCTGCAGGCGCGTGACCTAGGCCGGCCCTGGTGTTCGCCCGGGTCGTGGTCGACGTCGGTCCAGCCCATCTGGACCGGTTGTTTGACTATCACATACCGGAGGGTGTCGACATCGGCGTTGGCTCACGCGTTCGGGTCACGTTCAACGGCCGGCCCCGAACCGCATGGGTGGCCGAGGTCACTGCCACCCCCACCGCCGACCGCGACCGCATCAAACCCCTCGACCGGGTCGACGGGACGGTCCGGTGGTTCACAGCCGGTGACCTGAAGGTGTGGAGGTGGGTGGCCGACCGCTATGCGGGCACCGTGTCAGGGGTGATCCGGCATGCTTTGCCGACCCGTGTGGTTCGCGTCGAACGCGAGGCCGAGGGATGGCCGGCTCCACTTGAATCGCAGACCGGCGGCGGCCCCCCGTGTGCAATCGATGACTGGCGCCCGTTCGATGCCTCGGCCCTGTTGCGTGCCGCTTTTGAACCCGACGGGCAGGCCTACCACCTGCGTGCCCCGCTGCACCCGGTGGCGGGGGAGGGGCCGCTGCTGGCCGACCTGGTCAGCCGCTGTGTCGCGGGGGGGCATCAGGCCCTTGTGATCGTCCCGTCGCAAGCCCCCGGGCCGGCCGACGACATCCTGATGGCCATGGGATCCCGGGCCGTCGATCTGCGAGGTGAGGTGTCAGACGCCGACCGCTACCGGGCGTTTTTGCGCTTACAGCGGGGCGGGTTGGGTGTTGCCGTCGGTGAACGAAACCTGGCCTTGTGGCCGTTACGGAGCCCAGGCTTGTTGCTGGTGCTGGACGAGGCGAACCCGGCCTACAAAGAACGGCGCAACCCACGCCACCATGTGCGTGATGCGATCCTTGGCCGGGCGCGCTTGAGTGGCGCCACGGCCGTCCTGACCTCAAGCGTGGTGTCGGCGCAGGCCCGCCGGCACCTGCGCGGTGGCCACCTTCATGCCGTCAGGACTGATCGTCAGACCGAACGGGGGCGCAGCCCGCACATCCGCGTGGTCGACCGGACCGCCCTTCCGCCCAGCGCCCGGCGCACGCGTCTGGCCGGGCCGATCGCGCGGGACATCGCATCGACCCTGGATCGTGGCGGTCGGGTGATCGTGTTGGCAGCGTCCAAAGGGACCGGTTCCTCGCTTGCCTGTAGCAGGTGCCGGTCACGACACGAATGTCCGACCTGTGGCGGCGGTGTGTCCAGCACTGGCAACGAACGTGATGGCCAGCACAAATGGTCGTGTGCGGCTTGTGGCTGGCAAGGTCCCGCCTTTGCCTGCCTGATCTGTGGCGCCACCGAGAGTTTCCCGTTGCGGGCCGGGGCCAAGCGTCTGGCAGGGGAGCTCGCCAAGACGCACCCCACTGCAGATGTCCAGCACATGGAGGGATTCGATCAACCCGGACCGACGGGGGTACCAGCCATCGCCGTGATGACACGCGGCAGCGTGGTTCCCCGGCCGGCCTGGCTGCAGACGGACTCCGGTCAACCCGGACAGGCTGATTTGCTGGTCATCGCTGACCCCGACGTGCTGGTGGGCCGCCCCGATGTGGAAGCGACCGAGGACGCCCTACGACTGTGGCTGGACGCTGCCCGACTGGCACGACGGGTGATCGTGCAGACCACCCAAACCGACCATCCTGGCCTGCAGGGCCTGGTCCGCCTGGATCCGGACGGGTTCTGGGACAGTGAGCACCAACGGCGCCAACAGCTTGGCTTTCCCCCGGCTGGGTGGCTGATCAAGCTGACCAACCTGCCGCCGGATGCCGCCGCGGACATCCGCACACGGGTGACCGCGACCCTCCTGGGACCCGATCCCAACGGCGCGGCACTGCTGAAGACCGATGATCTGCATGGCACCCTGACGGCTCTGAAACCCTTGCGTGAACGCTGGGCGCTGGACGACCGGCGGATACGCATGGACGTGGATCCCGTCAGCATGTAGGCCTGACCGCAAACCCCCAACGTGAAAGTGTCTTGTGGCAAACCTTGAAATACGACTCTTCGGTGATCCCGTCCTGCGGCAAGCCGCCGGGCCCGTCGTCGACTTCGATGACCGGTTGCGACGTCTTGCAGACGACATGCTTGCCACAATGCGGGCCAGTAACGGGGCGGGGTTGGCGGCGAATCAGGTGGGTGTGCTGAAGCGTGTGTTCACCTGGGAGACCGCGGAGGACCACGGTGCAGTGGTCAATCCCACCCTCACGTTTGAAAGCGCCGAGATCCAAGAGGGGGAGGAAGGTTGTCTGTCCTTTCCCGGGTTGTTCTATCCGACGCAACGCCCACTTCAAGTCCATATTGATGCTCAGGATGTGTTCGGTGAGGCGTTCAGCCTGGAGGGGGAGGGGCTGTTGGCCCGCATCATCGCCCACGAGATCGACCACCTGAACGGCATCTTGTTCATCGAACACCTGGCCAGACACGACCGCAAGGACGCGATGCGCCGGATCCGTCGCGGTGAGTTGGAAAACCCACCTGAAGTGGACGTTCAACAGGATTCTGACACCGACGCTGACCGGGGGGCGGTTGCATGACGCGTGGACGCCGACCGCAACCTCAAACGTGATCCGCACCGCCTTCTTCGGCACACCCGCCCCTGCGGTGCCCTCACTGCAGGCACTGCTGTCGTCCGATGACATCGAGGTCGCCGCGGTGATCACCAATCCTGACCGGCCGTCGGGCAGAGGACACAAATTGACCCCTCCACCGGTCAAGGTCGTCGCCGATCAGGCGGGGGTTCAGGTGTGGCAGCCAGAGCGTGCCCGGGAC
>JBBSNE010000269.1:0-4530 GCA_038232815.1 Euzebyales bacterium
GTTCGGCGACGTCCTCAAGATGCCGCCACATCATCTGGCGCAGGATGCCCCGGCGGCGATGTGTCGGGCTGACCCCGACCCAGGTCGTCCCCCCAACGGGCAGTGAGCCGCCTGGGACGCTCATGTCAAAGCTGTAGCCACTGAGGCAGCCCACCATCTGATCACCGTCGAACGCGGCAAATGACCGGTTGAACTCGGTGACGGACCGCTCCGCCCGCAGATCCTCGTCTTCGACGGCATCGGCGAAAACGAACGCCAACAGTGAATAGGCGGTCGTTAACTCGTCGACGTCGAACGGTCGGAAGGTCAGGTCCTGAGTGTTCACGGGGGCACCATAGACCCATTCACAAGGCGGGCACGGCGGACACGCGACGTGACCCCGGTTAGGCTCAAGGGCACACCCCGATGCCGACGTTGTGAGGGCTTGCGATGGACGTAGTTGACTCATTGATGGACGTCGTCGGGAACACCCCCTTGGTTCGCATGGCCCAGTTCTCGGCTGACGTCCCCCCGACGATCCTGGCAAAGGTCGAATCCCTGAACCCGGGGGGATCGGTCAAGGACCGCATCGGGCTGGCGATGATCGAGGCAGCCGAGCGGGACGGCCTCTTGAAGCCCGGTGGGACGATCGTCGAGCCGACCAGCGGCAACACCGGCGCGGGCCTTGCCATCGCCGCTGCGCAACGCGGCTATCACTGTGTCTTCGTCATGCCGGACAAGATGTCGGCAGAGAAGATCAACCTGCTGCGGGCCTATGGCGCCGAGGTCGTGGTGTGCCCGACCAACGTCGACCCCGAGGACCCCCGGTCGTACTACAAGACCTCTGATCGACTGGTCCAAGAGACGCCGGGGGCCTTCAAACCGGACCAGTATTGGAACCCCGCCAATCCACAGGCGCACTACGAGACGACCGGTCCGGAGATCTGGCGGCAGACCGACGGCAAGATCGACGTGTTCGTCGCCGGTGTGGGCACCGGCGGAACCATCAGTGGGACCGGCAAGTACCTGAAAGAACAGAACCCCGACATTGTCATCGTCGGCGCCGATCCGGAAGGGTCGATCTATTCCAGTGAGGACATCCACTCCTATTTGACCGAAGGTGTGGGCGAGGACTTCTGGCCCGGGACCTACGACAAAGACATCGTCGATCGGTACGTGACGGTCAGCGATCGTGATGCTTTCTTGACCGCGCGACGGGTGACCAGGGAGGAGGGAATCCTGGTCGGCGGTTCGTGCGGCACGGCTGCCTACGCCGCTCTGGAGGTCGCCAAGGACTACCCGGCCGACGCGGTCATCGTCACGCTGCTGCCGGACACCGGCCGGAACTACCTCTCCAAGATCTACAACGACGACTGGATGCAGGATCATGGCTTCCTGCGGCCCGGGACCTCCGCCAGACTGGCCGATGTGCTGGCGTTCAAGACCGATACGACCGAACTGCCGACCATCGTGCATGTCCATCCCGATGAGTCGGTGCGCGACGCGATCACCACGATGTCTTCGTTCGGGGTTAGTCAGATGCCGGTCGTGCGCCTAAGCGATGCCGCCTCGTCGTCGAGGGTGGGCACAACCTTTACCGACCAGGCCGACCTGATCGGATCAATCCGCGAACGTGGGCTGCTGGATCGGGCTTTTCGGGACCCTGAGATCGTGGACAAGACCGTGGCCGACGTCATGGACGAGCCATTGCCGGTGGTCGACACGCGCGACACGGTGGACACCGCCATGACCCGGCTGACCAAGCAGTCCTCAGCGGTGCTGGTGTGCGAGGGGCCGACACCGGTCGGCGTTCTGACCCGTGCGGACCTGCTGGACTTCATGACGGCCAAGAAGGACGCCTGATGGCAGACACACCGCCCACCTCCGGTGGGACCTCTTCCCTGGAACGGTGGGCCGACAGCGGCTTTGCCACCCGCGCCGTGCATGCGGGGCAGGATCCTGAGCCGCGCACCGGCGCGGTCACCGTCCCGGTGTTTCACACGTCGACCTTCGCTCAGCCGGCCGTCGGTGAGCATCTGGGCTGGGACTACGCCAGGTCTGGCAACCCCACGCGCGACGCTCTGGAGGAATCGCTGGCGTCACTTGAGAAGGGCACCCACGGGCGGGCCTTTGCCAGTGGGTCCGCGGCGCAGGATGCGATCATCCGCACGCTGGCCCCAGGCGATCACGCGTTGATCGCCCCCGATGTGTACGGCGGCACCTACCGGCAGTTCAAGCATGTCCACGAGCCCTGGGGTCTGGCTTTCGACCCGGTCGATCTGTCGGACATGGAATCGGTCGAGGGGGCCTGGCGCCCCGAAACCGCACTGCTGTGGATCGAGACGCCGACCAATCCGATGCTGAACGTGTTCGACATCGAACGTCTGGCCGGGTTCGCCCACGACAGGGGTGCCAAGGTCGTGGTCGACAACACCTTTGCCACCCCGTATCTGCAACAGCCGCTGACCTTGGGGGCCGACGCGGTGGTGCATTCGACGACCAAGTATCTGGGCGGCCACTCCGACGTGGTCGGCGGCGGCATGGTCACCCGCGATGAGGAACTCGCCGAGCGGGTGGCGTTCCTGCAGAACTCGATGGGGGCGGTGCCGGGGCCGTGGGATGTCTATCTGGTCCTGCGGGGCATCAAGACCCTCGCCCTGCGGATGGACCGCCATTGCGACAACGCCCAGGCCTGTGTGGAGGTGCTGCGATCCCATAATGGTGTCAAGGAGATCTTGTACCCGGGGCTTGCCAGCCATCCGGGTCATGAGGTGGCAACCCGGCAGATGCGCGACTACGGCGGGATGATCAGTTTCCGGGTGTCCGATGAGGGCACGGCGCGCCGTATCTGTTCCTCCTTCGAAGTGTTCACCCTGGGCGAATCCTTGGGCGCGGTCGAGTCGTTGGTCGAACACCCTGCGGGGATGACCCATACCTCGGTGGCCGGCTCGCCCTTGGAGGTCCCCGCCGACCTGGTCCGTCTGAGCGTCGGGGTCGAGGCAACCGACGACCTGACCGCCGACCTGCGCCAGGCCCTTGACGTTGCGGGCCGCTAGGGCTGGAACAGCACCTTGACCGCCCCGTCCTGCTTGGCCTGAAACATCGCGTAGGCCTCGGGTGCTTGTGACAACGGCATACGGTGGGTGGCGAAGTCGTCGACGCCTAAAGGGTCCTCGTCGGTCAGCAACGGCAGGATGTCATCTGACCAACGCCTGACGTTGGCTTGTCCCATCCGTAGGGTGATCTGCTTGTCGAACAACGTCATCATCGGCAATGGGTCGGCCATCCCTCCGTAGACCCCGATGAGCGAAATCGTCCCGCCCCGCCGGACCATGTCGATGGCCGGCAACAGCGCTCCGAGACGGTCGACGCTGACCCGGTCCATCAAGGGTTCGGCGATCGCACCGGGCAGCATCTGGGTCAATCGGTGGGCCAGCTTGATGACTGGCGATCCGTGGGCCTCCATCCCGACCGCATCGATGACGCAATCCGGTCCGCGCCCCTCGGTCAGTTGCTTGACCGTTTCGGCCAGGTCGTCGTGGTCACGCAGGTCCACGGTCTGCACCCCGCGAGCCGCGGCCCGCTGCAGACGGGCGTCGACCAGGTCGATACCGATGACGCTCTCCACGCCGCGGTGGCGCAGGATGCGACAGGCCATCTCGCCGATCGGCCCCAGTCCGAGTACCGCCACCGAACCGCCGTCGGGGACGTCGGCGTACTCCACTGCCTGCCATGCGGTGGGCAGCACATCGGACAGGTAGACGAAGCGATCATCCGGCGGCCCGTGCGGGACCTTGATCGGTCCGTAGTCTGCATGGGGCACGCGAAGCAGCTCGGCCTGCGCCCCGGGGACGCTGCCGTACAGCTTGGTGTAACCGAACAGGGCGGCACCGCTGCCCTCCTTGCGGACCTGGGTGGTTTCGCATTGTGTCTGCAGGCCTTGGTCACACATCAGGCAGTGCCCACACGCGATCTGGAACGGCATGACCACGCGGTCGCCGACCGAGAGGTTGGTCACACCGGATCCCAGCGCCTCGACGATGCCCATGGGTTCGTGACCCAAGATGTCACCCTGCTCCAGGTAGGCACCCAGCACCTCATACAGGTGCAGATCCGAGCCGCACAGCCCCGTTGACGTCATCCTGACGATCGCGTCGGTGTCGGCCTGGATGGTGGGGTCGGGCACCTGATCCACCCGCACATCGCGAGCCCCGTGCCATGTCAGCGCCTTCATCGTGTTTCCTCCCGGTGGTTGTCAGCCTGCCCTGCCCCGGTTGTGTGGCTTTGAGTCATGGTGACCGGCGGTGCGCAATGTCTGAACCTGGGCACAGTGGAGATGGTGAGGGACACAGCTCAGTGCCTGGCAGACAACATCGCTGCCCGGCTACGCAATCTTTCGGGTCGGGCCCAGCTGTACAGCCGGTTTCGAGACGGCGTCGGCATCACCAGCGGCCAGATCGACCCGTACCGATCGGCCTGGGAGGCCAACAATGCCATCGAGATCAACCGCGACGGCCCCCTATGGGTGGTCTTGGGCGATTCGGCGTCGCA
>JBBSNE010000270.1:0-4528 GCA_038232815.1 Euzebyales bacterium
AACAGGGCGGTGTAGGTCCAACGACTGGGCCGAACCTTCGCGGCGGTTCCCAGGATCACGGCGGTGGCAAACCCGGCATCGTGAAAGTGGACCGCAGTCAGCGTGGTCAACTGCGCGCCCACGTCGGCGGGATCAAGCGACAAGCGACCAAACAACAGGAACACGGCACCGACCGTCCAAAACAGCATTGCAGTGGAGGTGGCCACTGCTTCGATCAACAAGCGGATGTCTCGGTCTCGCATCATGCGCACGCGGTACACGAGTGTCGGCAAGGTCAGAGCTCCCATGACCACGGCCAAACCCGGCCACGGCGTGACCATGAGGGCGCTGACCGGGGATGCCGGAAGCACCACCCCAACGCTGGCCCCGACGCCCAGAACAGCAGCGACGGACGGCGAACCTTGGGGAATGACGCCGTCAACAGCCAACACCCTCAGACCCAAGGGGACAACAGCCAGCATGGCCAGGACCAACAGGGCGTAAATGACAGTCATCGATGAAAGTCTACCCATCTGATTGATCGATCGATCAAAACGTAGGGAACGCTTGGCCCGGGCGTGGCATCAGCGACGTATGCAGGGCCAACGCCACGGATTGACCAATACCCTAATGCCGTCGACAAAGGCAATTGAGTCTTTGGCCTGGTCAGAGGTGTCTGGTGTCACACGTTGACCGGGAAGCGCACGTCCTCCCGCGCCGTTTTCGGTCAATCCGTGCGGGCCGTCCTCTGGAGGTCTTCCAGTGTCGCCATCTGCGACAGCACAGCGGCGGACGATTGCACCAGCGGGACGGCCAGGAGGGCGCCAGTTCCCTCGCCCAGACGTAAGGACAGGTCAAGCAGGGGCAGCAACCCCAGGCTGTCCAGCGCAATCGAGGCCCCAGGTTCTGTTGAGCGGTGTCCAGCGATCAGGTACTCGGCCGCGGGGGGACACAGCGCTGTCGCTGTCAGGGCGGCCGCACCTGCGATCACGCCGTCCAGCACGACCGGGATGCGGTTGGCAGCGGCGGCCAGGATCAGCCCCACCAGTGCGGCATGTTCGCTGCCGCCCAACGATGCCAAGACCTGCATGGGTTCGCGATCGGTGCCGTGCCGTTGCAGCGCGGCTCGCACGACCGCCACCTTGCGGACGACGGTGGCGGGATCGTTGGCTGCACCGGGGCCCACGACCTGCTGGGGTTGCGACCCCGTCAGTGCCGCGATCAGGCATGCCGAGGGTGTGGTGTTGGCGATGCCCAGGTCGCCGGTCAGCAGCAGGTCCATGCCGTCGCCGATGGCGTCCATCGCCATCTTCGCACCAGCCCCGACGGCTTGGGTGGCCTGTGCGATGGTCATCGCCGGTTCCTGTGACAGGTCCCTGGTTCCGGCGGGAACCACGCGATGACGGTGGACGCCTGCCGGGGCCGGGGTCTGACCGATGACCCCGACGTCAAGCACCTCGACCCGGGCGTGGACCACGCGGGCAAGGACCGATGCAGCCGCCGTCCCCTGCACCGCCGTGTCCACCATCATTGATGTGATGGACTGCGGCCACTTCGTCACGCCTTGGGCGTGCACACCATGGTCGCCTGCCGCAATGATCAGGGTCGGTCTTTCGGGGACCGGCGGCGGACAGCGCCGCGCGATGGCGCTCAGCTGTGCGCCGATGCCTTCGAGTTGACCAAGGCTTCCCGGTGGTTTGGCCAGCACCTCCTGCCGCGCCGTCGCCGTAGCCCGTGCGGTCGGATCGGTGGGGTGTACCCGGGAGGTGAGTTCGGCGATCCCAGCCGGCAATCTTGACATAATCGCAGCGCCTATTCGCGGGACAGCGCGGCTGCCAGGCGCTGATGGATCGCCTGGTCGCGAACCGCGACACGGACGTAATGGTCGTCAAGGCCGGGGAAGGTGTTGCCTTGTCGGGCGGCCAGACCCGCGGCCAGAAGACGATCCCGCAGACCGGCCTTGGCGGAATGTAGCAGCGCAAAGTTGGCGGGCGAGATCCAAGACCGAACGGGACAGTCTGCCAGCCGCGCGGCCAGATCGTCCCGGCGGGCAGCGACATCTGCGACACGGGATTGCCGTTCAGGCTCCCGAGTGGCCAACGCCGCCAGGGCGACCAGGGCAGGGGTGCTGACCGACCATGGCTGACGGTGGTCCCGCAGTCGTTGCACCAGTTCCGCCGGCCCGATGAGATAGCCGACTCGTAATCCCGCCAAGCCCCACAGCTTGGTCAGGCTGCGGACGACCACCAGGCCGGGCATGTCGGGGGCCTCGCCCAACAGACCGGCGGCGTCGGGCAGATGGTCGGCGAAGGCCTCGTCCACGACCAGCGTCCGGCCCGGCCTTGCGATTTGCGACAGCACTTCTGCGGGGTCCATCGCGCCGGTGGGGTTGCTGGGGCGCCCGACCACCACCAGATCGGCATCGGAGGGGATCATGGTGGCGTCCAGCGCCCAGTCGTCTTCGCGGCGGCGTTGGACCCGGGTGATGGCGGTGGATGCAGCTCGCAGGGCCGCCTCTGGTTCGGTGAAGGAGGGATGCACACAGACGGCGTGTCGGGGGCGTAACCCCTGCGCCAGCAGCCAGAACGCGTCGGCGGCGCCGTTGCAGGCAAGGACCCGATTTGCGTCGACACCGTGCCGCGCGGCTTGGGCCGCCTCCGCCGCGGCGGGGCCGGGATAATCAGCCAGATCGGCGACGGCGTCCGCCAACTGTCGCGCCAGCCAATCAGGCGGTCCGGCTTCGACGTTGACGGCCAGGTCAATGCTGCCCGCTGGGACTTGGGTATCTCCATGCAATCGGAGGGACTGATGCGTGACCAACTCTGATCGAAGGTTCGGAGGTGCCATCGGAAGTTCCAGCGGTCGGCCGGCCACCACCAGCATTGTCCGGTCGGCCTGGGCGGTCAGTGCCTGCAGGGCCCTGCCGTGCAGGTCGACGTAACGTCGCTGCGCAGCTCCCATGGCATGGGCTCCGAGTCCGGGTTGTCCCGCGATCACAATGGTGTCGCCCACGCGGCTGCGCGCGGCGGCGGCGATGCCGGTGGCGTCGCTGACGATGGCATCGGCCGCGGTGCGACCCTCAAGGCCCCAGGGGGCCACCGCCGATTCGGTCCACAGACCGGCGTCGGTCATCGCCTGGGTCAACCAGGTGTCGATCGCGTCGACGATGATGGTGGCCTCGGGAGGGGCGGTACGGATGACCTCAGCCACGTCGAACCGCTCGACGGTTGCCCAGTGCGACGGTCGGTCGGATTGATGGATCGCGATCCGCTCGGCCATTTCCGCATCACCCGCCAAGGCAGGCGCGACCACCAAGACGTCGCCGTCCTTGGCGGCAGCCATCTCAGCCGCCAGGGTCGACTTGCCCGACTTCTGCCCGCCCAGGACCATGACCAGCCGTCCGCCTACCATCCCAACCGCTCCAACACCCAGGATCCGTTGGTTTCTGTGAGCCACACGCTGGTGGCCCTGGCCGGCCGAAACGCCAACGCAGCATCCAGGGGCAGCCCCAGGCAGACACTCAGCGCAAGCTGAATGGGCCCGCCGTGGGTGACCACGCCGACCGGAGCTGTGGCGGCTGCCGAATCCGCCATCACCGGCGCTGGCGGCGATAGGTCTGCCACCGCGGTCGTGATCCTGTCCATGACCTCAGCGGCGGATTCAGCGCCGGGTGGTTCGAAGGCCAGATAGTTCTGTGTTGTGGCCGTCACGTCTTCTCCAACCTCACTCCACAGTTCACTCCACTTCCGGCCCTCCCACTCCCCAAATTTTCGTTCCGCCCAGCGTGCATCAACGGCGCGGCAATCGCTGGACAGGTGGTCCGCAGTCTGTCGAGCACGTGCCGCCGGCGATGTGATCAAGGTGCCGAACGTGGGCAGACGTGTCGCCAACGCCGCGACCGCGGTGTGCCCGACATCTGACAGGGAGGGATCCGAGCGTTGTCCATGACATCGCTCCGGCTCAAGGGTCGGGCCATGGCGGACCAGGATGACCTGTCGGGTGGTCATGACGTGCTGGTCATCACAGGTGCGGGTCAAAACACTTCTCGCGCGGTAATGGCTGCGACGGTGGCCAATGCCGCGATGTGCGCCAGCTGATTGGCTGCGCCAAGCACGTCGCCTGTGATCCCGCCCACCCGCTTCTGCGACGCAGTAGCCATCAGCCACGCCGCCATGGCTGCCGCGCCGAGGACGACTGGCAGCCAGGCTCCCACTGCAATGACTCCGACGCCCAGGACGGTGATCGTGGCCACCGCCCACGACCCCAGGCCGGCGGGTTCGGCCACGCGGGCGCCCTGTCCGGTCTGGCGGGCGGCCAAAAACAGCCTGACCAGCGGCAGGACCGTCGCACGGCCCAGCATGTGTGCGGTCACAAGGGCCCGTGCGGCGTCCCCTGGCGACAACCCCGCCAGCAGGGTGATCCGCAGTCCCAGGCCAAGCACGAGCGCAGCCGCCCCGTAGGTTCCCAGCCGACTGTCGCGCATGATCTCCAACCGGTCTTCAGGCGTCCACCCGCCCCTCAGGCCGTCGAAGGTGTCGGCGAGTCCGTC
>JBBSNE010000271.1:0-4494 GCA_038232815.1 Euzebyales bacterium
GCCATCGACTCAACATTCGGATTGGACTTCGCCAACACCGACGTAATCGCCGCCGTCAACGTCGTCTTGCCATGATCCACATGACCAATCGTCCCAACATTCATATGCGGCTTCGTACGCTCAAACTTTGCCTTGCCCATGATCTTTTCTCCTGTGTGAAGTGTGCTAGGGGTTGTGTGCTTATTCGCCGCGGACCTTGGCGACGATCTCCTCGGCAAGGTTGCCGGGTACTTGTTCGAATCCACTGAACTGCATCGTGTAGGTGGCGCGACCCTGGGTCTTTGACCGTAGGTCGTTGACGTAGCCGAACATTTCACTCAGCGGGACGGTGGCGTTGACCACTTGGCTGTTGCCGCGGGCCGTCATGGAGGACACCTGTCCACGGCGAGAGTTGAGGTCGCCGATGACGTCACCCATGTAGTCCTCCGGCGTGACGACCTCGACATCCATGACCGGTTCAAGCAGGACAGGCTTGCCCTTCTTGGCGGCCGCCTTGAACGCCATGGATCCAGCGATCTTGAACGCCATCTCTGAGGAGTCGACGTCGTGATAGGACCCGTCGGTCAGCTCGGCGCGGATGTCGACCAACGGATAGCCGGCCATCACCCCGCCCTCCATGGCCTCGCGGATCCCCTTGTCGACTGACCCGATGTATTCCCGGGGGATCGAGCCGCCCTTGATTGAGTCATCGAAGCGGTAGCCACCGACCTCGCCGGTTTCCTTCCCATCCTCGTCTTCGACTTGGAGCTGCTCCTCCTGGTCGGCGAACGCGCCGGTGGGGAACAGGTTGATGATGACCTCGGCGAACATGCCGGAACCACCGGTCTGGCGCTTCAACCGCTCCAGATGACCTTCGACGGGGCGGGAGATGGTCTCACGGTAGGCCACCTGCGGTTTGCCGACGTTGGCGTCGACCTTGAACTCACGCATCAGGCGGTCCACGATGATCTCAAGGTGCAATTCACCCATACCACCGATGATGGTCTGGCCGGTTTCCTCGTCGGTGCGGACGGTGAAGGTGGGGTCTTCTTCGGCCAGCTTCTGTAGGCCGGAGCCCATCTTCTGCTGGTCGGCCTTGGTCTTCGGCTCGATGGCGATGTGGATGACGGGCTTGGGAAAGTCCATCGTCTCAAGGATCACCGGTTCGTCCGGGTCACACAGGGTGTCACCGGTCGTGGTGTGCTTCATGCCCACCGCTGCGGCGATGTCACCGGTGAATGCGGCCTCGCGGTCCTCACGGTGGTTGGCGTGCATCTGCAGGATGCGGCCGAAGCGTTCCTTCTTGTCCTTGGTCGAGTTGACCGCCGACGTGCCCTGTTCCACCTGGCCGGAGTAGACCCGGAAGTAGGTCAACTTCCCGACGTAGGGGTCGGTCATGATCTTGAAGGCCAGCGCGCTGAACGGGGCGTCCTCTGACGCCTCACGGGTCATGGCGTCCCCGGACTTCGGGTCCACACCCTGGACCGGCGGAACGTCCTTGGGGGACGGCAGGTACCTGATGACGGCGTCGAGCAGCATCTGCACGCCCTTGTTCTTGAACGCGGATCCGCACAGGACCGGGGTGATGGTCCCGGCGATGGTGGCGTTGCGGATGCCGTGGGCCAGGTCGTCGCCGGTCAGGTCACCGTCCTCGAAGTACTTCTCCATCAGCGACTCGTCGGTTTCCGCAATGGCCTCGACCATCTTGGCCCGGTACTCCTCACAGACGTCCTTGAGGTCCTCGGGGATGTCGGTGATCTCCCAGGTCGCGCCCAGGTCCTCGCCGCTTCCCTCCCACACGCGTGCCTGCATGTCGGTCAGGTCGACGATGCCGACGAAGCTTGTTTCCGCACCGATCGGGATCTGCAAGGGGACCGGGTTGGCACCCAACCGCTCGCGGATGGTTTCTGAGGCCATCAGGAAGTCCGCGCCGATCTTGTCCATCTTGTTGATGAAGCAGATTCGGGGGACGCCGTACTTGTCGGCTTGACGCCACACGGTTTCGGTCTGCGGCTCGACACCGGTGCCGGCATCAAAGAGCGCCACCGCGCCATCGAGCACTCGCAATGAGCGCTCGACCTCGACGGTGAAGTCGACGTGACCGGGGGTGTCGATGATGTTGATGACGTGGTCTTCCCACGAACAGGTCGTCGCGGCGGAGGTGATCGTGATCCCGCGCTCTTGTTCCTGCTCCATCCAGTCCATCGTGGCGCCGCCGTCGTGGACCTCACCCATCTTGTAGTTGACACCCGTGTAGTACAGGATCCGCTCGGTGGTGGTGGTTTTGCCCGCGTCGATGTGGGCCATGATCCCGATGTTTCGGACCTTGCCCAAAGGATGAGTGCGCTTAGCCATGAGGTCTACCTACCAGCGGTAATGGGCGAAGGCCTTGTTGGCCTCGGCCATCTTGTGGGTGTCCTCGCGACGCTTGACCGCCGCGCCGATGTTGTTGGAGGCGTCCAGCATTTCGTTGCTCAGGCGCTCGGCCATGCTCTTCTCACGGCGCTCACGGCTGAACTGCACCAACCACCGCAGTCCCAGGGTCACAGCCCGGCTGGGCTTGACCTCGATCGGGACCTGGTAGGTGGCGCCACCAACACGGCGGGACTTGACTTCCAGGGCCGGCTGGACGTTTTCCAAGGCCTTTTTGAACACCTGGACCGGGTCGGCCCCGGTGCGCTCGCGAACGGTGTCGAAGGCGTCGTAGACGATCTTTTCGGCAGTCGAACGCTTCCCGTCCGACATGATCCGGTTGATCAATTGGGTGACCTGGATGTCGTCGTACTTCGGGTCGACGACCTGCTTGCGCTTGGACGCTGGTCCCTTGCGTGGCATTAGTACCTGCTCCCTTCGGGAGGTGCGATGGTCTGCGGTCCTGTGGTGTCCTCGACCATCACTCCATTCTCCTCGGGGGCTCGCCGCCCCCGAACCCCCGCAGCAATGATCTGCGGTCCTGTGGTGTCCTCGACCATCACTAGCCTTCCTTCTTCGCGCCGTACTTGGAGCGTGCCTGTTTGCGGTCACGGACCCCGCTGGCATCAAGCGCCGCACGGATGACCTTGTAGCGGACACCCGGCAGGTCCTTCACACGACCGCCACGAACCAACACGATGGAGTGCTCCTGCAGGTTGTGCCCCTCACCGGGGATGTAGGCGGTGACCTCGATGCCCGAGCTCAACCGGACACGACAGACCTTCCGAAGTGCCGAGTTCGGCTTCTTCGGCGTCGTGGTGTACACACGGGTGCAGACACCGCGGCGCTGGGGGGACCCCTTCAGTGCGGGGGTCTTGGCCTTGTCCGTCTTTGCCTGCCGTCCCTTGCGGACCAGCTGCTGGATCGTTGGCATGTGCATCCTCTTACGTCGGTTGCTCGACACACGTGGTCGGGCGTTTCAGTTATGTTCAATATGTCTGTGCAGGTGTCGTGTGCGAAGCACCTGGCGGCTGGGACCGGCGGGGTATGCCGTACATGGCGGGCGGCAACAGACGCGCTGCACCGGTCGGAAGTCCCGGTTGTGCCTAGGGAAGTTGGTGTTGGGTTACTGGGAACGGCGTCCTGCCGTCCTCGGCAGTCACACACGAAGGCGCCCGAAAGTCCGGGCGCGGAACCAAGAGAGTAGGTCGGGGACCGCGGGGTGTCAACCGGAAAGGCAGCCCCCAAGATGCTCTGGGGCCTTTGGGCCCCATCCAGTTTTGATGATGGCGAACAGAAAACCCGCCAGGGGGACGCCCACCCCCACCGCCACGGCAATACGTCGCCACCGTTGCGGGTTGGATCCGCGCGTCATGATGAGGGGCCCAAGAGTCAGAACAGCCCCGGCCATGACAAGAGGCAGGAGGATGGCACCGTTGTTGACGTACTCAGGCGTGCATCCCGCAAGCCCACAGGCCATGAAGGCGGCGGCGTACAACAGGACAAACCCGAGGACGAGGCTGACCACACCCGCGACGGCAGCAGCGATCCGCACCCGGCGATAGCGCCGATCCTGCTCGGCTGCGGGGTCGCTGACCGTGGTGGACGTGGTCGAGCCCATCTCAGAAGACGCTACACACAGTGGGATGCGTCGTCGACCCGCCTCGGTCAGGGCATATCGTTCATGTCACGCGTCGGCGGCGCCGGAACAGTCCGTCAATCGCAAGTGCGAGGAGACTTGCCACGGCCACGCCCGTGACCACCAAAGCGACGGCCGGACGCACCCGGTTCGTTGCGACCAATCGGACCTCATCGGATGGGACGATCTCCACCAGCCTGATCCGAAGGGCTTCGGTGATCTCCAGAGAGTCTTGGAGGGATACAAGCTCAGAGGTTAGTAGGTCCTTCAAACCCCGAGACGTGATCCGAACGGAATCCGGATCCGTAGCCTCGATCCTGATGTTCACGATGGGCGCGCTATTTCCCGCCTCGGGAGCAACGGCGAAGACCGCTGCTGGAAACTGCGATTGGGCCTGCGGAGACTTCAATATCGTGACCAGCACATCGGATGCGTACGTGAACTGGGCGAGGGGGTTCTCCTCC
>JBBSNE010000272.1:0-4489 GCA_038232815.1 Euzebyales bacterium
CCTGCCGCCTTTCCGGCTTTGCGAAGAATGGTTTCGTCCGCGTACTTGACGCCCTTGCCCTTGTAGGGCTCCGGAGGACGTAGTTTGCGGATGTTGGCGGCGACCTGGCCAACCTGTTGTTTGTCGGCGCCGCTGATCACGATCTGGGTTTGGGAGGGACAGACAAACGTGATGCCCTCGATCGGATCGATGATGACGTCGTGGCTGAACCCGAGCTGCAGCCGTAGTCCCTGGCCCTGCATCGCGGCCCGGTACCCCACACCAACGATCTCGAGGGTCTTTGAGAACCCGTCGGTCACGCCCAACACCATGTTGTTGACCAAGGTGCGGAACAGACCGTGCAGTTCCCGGGACTCCCGCAACTCGTTTGGACGGCTGACGACGACCTGGTCGTCCTCCACCACGATGTTCACGCCGTTGTGCACCGATCGGCTCAACGTTCCCTTGGGGCCCTTGACCGTGAGGGTGTCACCGGACATGTCAACGTCGACCCCGCTGGGGATCGCTACTGGTTCCTTACCGATACGACTCATAGTTGTTCCTCGTTACCAGACGTAGGCGAGAATCTCGCCGCCGACGCCAGCCTTGCGGGCTTCGCGGTCGGTGACCAGGCCCGCCGATGTCGAGACGATGGCGATGCCAAGGCCTCCCAGGACCCGGGGAAGCTCCTCTGACTTGGCATAGACCCGAAGGCCGGGCTTGGAAATCCGACGGATACCCGTCAGGACGCGCTCCCGGTCTTTGGTGTACTTGAGCGCCAGGCGCAGCGTGGACTGCGGGGTCGTAGGTTCGACGACGTAATCGCGGATGAAGCCCTCCTGTTTGAGGATCTCTGCGACGGAGGCCTTCAACTTGCTGGACGGCATGTCGATCAGTTCGGTGTACGCCATGTTCGCGTTACGAATTCTGGTCAGCATGTCGGCGACCGGATCGCTCATTGTCATGGTGGTTTCTCCTCGGGGTTACCGGGACGTCGTGTCTTGACAGCGCCCGGCACTTCCCATGGTGGGCTGTTAGGAAATGTCTGCGGTGGCTTGCTGTAGGCGTTGCATGGCCTCAGGGGCGGGCGCGCCTTCGGGCCGCCTGAACGGGAAGCCGAAGGCATCCAGTAGGGCACGCCCGTGCTCATCGTTCTTGGCACTGGTCACGAAGGTGATGTCCATCCCTCGGACTGCATCGATGGAGTCGTAATCGACCTCAGGGAAGATCAGCTGTTCGGTGATGCCGAGGGTGTAGTTGCCACCGCCATCCAGTTTGTCCGGCAGACCACGGAAGTCACGGATCCGAGGGATCGCGAGCGTCAGCAACCGGTCCAAGAAGTCCCACATGCGTTCGTTGCGCAAGGTCACCCTGGCACCGATGGCCATGCCTTCACGAAGCTTGAACGTGGCAATCGACTTACGGGCCAGCCGAACCTGTGCCTTCTGACCGGTGATCGTGGCCAGATCGGTCAAGACTTTTTCGATGACCTTCGAGTCGCCGACGGATTCTCCGACACCGACGTTGACCACCATCTTGGTCAGCTTGGGGACCTCCATGACGTTGCTGATGCCGAGTTGCTCCATCAACGCAGGACGGATCGTCTGGTTGTACAGCACCTTCAGACGCGGGCGATAGCTGATTTCGGTGCCATCGGCCGTCTGCTCGCTGGTCGCAGCTGGTTGGTCTTGGACTGTCGATGTGTCTGACATCAGTTGAACTCCGAATCACACTTGCGGCAGTACCGCATCTTGTAGCCGTCGACCCAACGGGCGCCGACGCGGGTCGGCTCGCCACACTTGGGACAGACAGGCATCACGTTGGAGTTGTGGATCGGCACCTCGACATGCTCGATGCCGCCCTCGCGTGCACCTCGTGACGTCGTGCCGATCGAACGGTGACGGGTCGCGATGTTGACACCTTCGACCATGACCTTGTCGGCCTTGGGGTAGACGTTCACGACGCGACCTTGCTTACCCTTGTCCTTGCCGCTGATGACGACAACGGTGTCGTCTTTCTTGATGCGGTTCATCACAGCACCTCCGGGGCGAGACTGACGATGCGCATGAAGCGGTTGTCACGCAGTTCGCGGCCCACCGGGCCGAAAATGCGGGTGCCTCGCGGGTTGTTGTTGGCGTCGATCAGGACACAGGCGTTGTCATCAAAGCGGATGTAGGTGCCGTCCTTGCGACGGCGTTCCTTGCGCGTGCGGACCACGACGGCCTTCACGACATCGCCCTTTTTGACCCCTGCCTGCGGGATGGCCTGTTTGACGGTGGCGACGATCACGTCGCCGACACCGGCGTACCGACGACCAGACCCACCCAGAACGCGTATGCACAGCACTTCGCGCGCGCCGGAGTTGTCGGCGACGCGAAGACGTGATTCCTGTTGGATCATGGCACTGAATTCCTTTTAAAAGGTCTTGTGGGTGTATGTGGCGGAGGGGCTACTTGGCCCGCTCCAAAACCTGTTGCAACCGGAAGTACTTGTCCTTTGACAGGGGACGCGTCTCGACGATGCGGACGCGGTCCCCGGTTCCCGCCTGGTTTTCTTCGTCATGCGCCTTGTAGCGCGTCGACTTGGTCACGGTCTTGTGGTACCGAGGGTGCTTGACGCGTCGTTCGACCAACACCACGACCGTCTTGTCCATCTTGTCACTCACGACCACGCCGTCACGCACCTTGCGTGCACCGCGACCGGTGGTTGGGGCGTTTTCGGTGTCAACCGGGTCCGCGACGGTGGGGTCGCTGTCGGCCTGTTCGGTCTTGTGGACGTTTGCTTCTACACTCATGCGTTGGTCTCCTCGTGGTCACGGCCTGAACGCGCCAGGCGTTCATGCTGCACCGTCATCACCCTGGCGATGTCTCGGCGGGTGCTCTTCAGTCGCTTGTAGTTGTCCAGCTGGCCTGTGGCAAGCTCGAAGCGCAGGTTGAACAGCTCTGTTTTGTGCTCGTCAAGCTGCTCGTCAAGCTCGGTGTCGGACAGTTCACGTAGTTCTTCGGCCCTCATCAGGCACCTCCACCTTCTCGCATGACGAAGCGCCACTTGACCGGCAGTTTGTTGCCGGCCAGACGGATGGCTTCACGTGCGACCTCTTCATCGACACCGGCGATCTCAAACATGACCCGGCCTGGCTTCACCACGGCGACCCAGCCCTCCGGAGAACCCTTACCTGATCCCATACGGGTCTCGGCAGGCTTCTTGGTGTAGCCCTTGTGTGGGAAGATGTTGATCCAGACCTTCCCGCCACGCTTCATGTAGCGGGTCATGGCAATTCGGGCGGCCTCGATCTGGCGGGCGGTCACCCAACCGGCGGACAACGCCTGAATACCGTATTCGCCGAAGGTGACGTCAGAGCCACCTTTGGCCAGGCCTCGCTTACGGCCGCGATGCGGCTTTCGGTACTTGACTCTCTTGGGGGAAAGCATCAGATCTCCTTAGCCCTGTTCCAGGGCGTCGGACCAGTCATCGGCAGGATCGGGGTCCGTTGCCGTCTCGGGCTCCGGTGCGGTCTGCGGCGCTTCCTGAGCTTCGGCAGTCGGCTCCGGCTCCGGCTCCGGCGCACCTTGCACGGCAGGGCTGGCCTGTGGGACATCGGCGAACGATTGGTCACTGGGCGGGGTCGCGGGAGCGGCAGTCGGGTCAGGGCCAACGGGGACCGTTCCCTCAGGCGCCTCTTCTTCTGCAGCGGCCATCTGTTTGGCCACCTGGGCACTGACCTGGTCAGCGGCCGCCTGTTGGGCGGCAGCCTGGGCGGCACGGGCTTCGGCCTCGATACGCTCCCGCTCACGACGGGACCGGGCGCGAGCAAGACGTTCTTCGCGATCCTCGCCCTGCGGCAGGACATCGCCGGTGTAGATCCAGACCTTCACGCCGATGCGGCCGTAGGTCGTACGAGCCTCGTCAAAGCCGTAGTCGACGTTGGCACGCAGGGTGTGCAATGGCACACGGCCTTCGCGATACCACTCGGTGCGGCTCATCTCAGAACCGCCCAGACGTCCGGCGCACTGGACGCGGATGCCCTTGGCGCCGGCTTTGATCGCGTTTTGCGTTGCACGCTTCATCGCCCGACGAAACGAGACACGGCCCTTCAACTGTTCGGCGACGTTGTGCGCGGTGACCTGTGCGTCGAGTTCGGCGTTCTTGACCTCGTTGATGTTCAACTTGATCTGCTTGCCGGTCATCTTCTGCAGGGCTTCGCGAATGGCATCGGCCTCTGCGCCCCGGCGCCCGATGACGATGCCCGGCCGCGCGGCCCGGACGTCGACGGTCACCCGGTCACGGGTTCGTTCGATGTCGACCCGGCTGATGCCGGCGTGCCGCACCCGCTCTTTGATGTACAGGCGGATCCGATAGTCCTCTTCGACGTAGTCGGCGTATTCCTTCTTGCTGGCATACCACTTCGACTTGTGGTCGTTGATGACGCCGAGACGGAATCCGTACGGATGAATCTTTTGACCCATGGCTTAGCTCTCCTCCGTCTGATCGGCCGCACCAGAGGTGCGCG
>JBBSNE010000273.1:0-4416 GCA_038232815.1 Euzebyales bacterium
CCAGAGTTTCAGATCGAAGTGGCTGCCGCCGGGATCATCGTGTTGATGGCCGTGTTGTTGACCATGAACTCCATCGCCATCTACCTCCGCAACAAGTACTCGAAGGGTTACTAGGCCATGTCCGACATCACCAAGACCACAGCGGCAAAACCTGTTCCCAGGCCGGCGCAGGACCTACGGCCGCAGTTGCGAGAGGTGGCGGCGGAGTCTGACAGCACCCCCAGCCAGACGCTGTTCAAGCTGGAGGACGTGTCCATCTTCTACGGCGACTTCCCGGCGATCCAAGACGTCAACATGGAGATCCCGAAGCACCGGATCACCGCGTTCATCGGGCCATCGGGCTGTGGCAAGTCGACGTTGTTGCGGGCGTTCAACCGCACCAACGATTTGATCCCGTCCTCCCACATGAAGGGTCGGATCGAATATCACGGGTTCGATCTGTATGACGAGAAGGTGGACCCGGTCGAGGTCCGCCGGCTGATCGGCATGGTGTTCCAAAAGCCCAACCCCTTCCCCAAATCCATCTATGACAACGTCGCCTATGGTCCGCGCGCGTTGAAGATGGAGACCGACATGGACGAGGTGGTCGAGCAGGCCTTGCGCTCCGCAGCCCTGTGGGAGGAGGTCAAAGACAAGCTGGACGCGAGCGGCTACAGCCTGTCAGGTGGACAACAGCAACGGCTGTGCATCGCCCGTGCCATTGCGGTCAAGCCCGAGGTCATCTTGATGGACGAGCCCTGCTCGGCCCTTGACCCGGTGGCCACCCACCGCATCGAGGACCTGATGGCGGAGCTGAAGAAGGACTACACCATCATCATCGTCACCCACAACATGCAACAGGCGGCCCGCGCCAGCGACCAGACGGCGTTCTTCACCACAGAGGTCGTGGAGGACTCAAAGGGCAAGGACCACCGTTCCGGCCGGTTGATCGAGTTCAACCCCACCGCGCAACTGTTCGCCAACCCCGAGGACGAGCGAACCCACGACTACGTGACGGGCCGGTTCGGGTAGTAGCGGACGCCACCGCCGGGTAGCAGACCCCCACGCATCAGGAATGGTGCATTTTGCTCATATCTGGGCGGAATCAACCAACTAGGGTCTCGGGCCTGGCCGCGCCGGTCATCCTCCCGCTCACGATGGTGCATTCCGCTCACATGCGAGCCTGATCCACCAAATCAGGATGTGGAGTGGGCCGGCCGACCGGCCTGGGTCGGCGCGTGTTCCACGGGGCCGTGGTCCACAGAGCCTTGCCCACCAAGATGGTGGGGACCGCATTCAGCGTGAAATGGAACAGGACCCTCAGGGCCGTGGTGCTGGGCGTGCCTGCCTCCAGCAGCCCGAACAGGTTGGACATACCCAGTGGCGTACCGGTCAGCACGATCGCGGCGGTCAACATCAGGTGCTCCATCACATGGACGGTTTGCATCACCGTGGCGCCCTTGACGGCGCGTTCCCGCGACAGCGACGGAGGGCGCACACCCAGTCGTGCGTCGGTTGCGTCCACCAGGTGCAACCCCAGCAGGGCAGCCAAGAAGATCAGGTTGCCGATCAGGTGCAGCACTTCGCCACCAGCACCAGTGCTACCAGCCACCATGGCCAAGCCGTCGCGACCCACGATGGCCCACGGTGTCAGGTACGGCGGGGCCAGAGGGTGCACCAGCCACATCGCCAGTTGCACCAGGTGTTCGAGCGCGTGCAGAGCCTGGAACACCAGGCCCCCGGCGACGGCCAGGGCAGTCCCGTCGCGATACACCGCCCACCGGCGTCGGGCCTGACGGGATGCGGTCGCGTGATCGGCGGTATGGACGAAGGTATGTGACATGTTCGTCTCCTGTGACGCGCCCCGCGATGACACTGAATCGTGCACCCGCCAAAGGGCTTGCGTAGTTGTCGGACGCCTGGAAACCGCCTGGAGTTCGTGACTGTTTGCAAGTCGGGCCCTGCGGGGCCCTGGGCGATGATCAGCGCGTCGAGGACGGCCCCGGCCCTATCGGCACCCGGCCATTGGTTTCTGGTGGCCGACGAGAAGGTCGCCAAAATCAATTGCGGCCGGATCCGTCGGCATGGGATCACCGGATTGGTGACGGGCGGGCGCGACGAGCCTTCCTGGTCGATCTGGGCGGACCACGGCCGGCCTTGTTGTGGCCAGCGCTGGATCGGGAAGAAGCAGCCGTCCTGCCGCGGACCCGGTGTCCGCTCAATCACCCCGTCCGTCGGAGATCCCTCCTGCATCGCCTATTGGGACATCCCCTAAGACGCGCATCGACCCGGATCAGCCCGCGTTGGTGGACCTGGGATTTGTCGCCCCCGACGCGGTGTTGTCCGCCGCGCGCAAGATCGTGGCCATCGCTGTGGGGGACACGGTGTTCGACCTGCAATTCGTTCCCAGCGGGTCCACACCCCCGGGCACATCAGCGTTTTCTCGGTCAGGCCATGTGGCCAAGGGTCAGCAAGATCCGCTGCTGCGTGTCAGCCGGATCGATCACATCATCGATCTCGGCAAAGGTGGCGATGTTCAACCCTTGGACGTTGGCGTAGGCCTTGTCGATGAGTTCCTGCTCGCGTTCGGCGCGCCTGTCCGGGTCGGCAATCTGCTCCAGTTCGCGACGAAATCCCAACGACACCGCTCCCTCCAACCCCATGGGACCAAGTTCTGAGGTCGGCCAACCAACCGTCAGTGCCGGTACCTTCAGGTGGCCGCCCATCATCGCCTGGGCGCCCAGACCATAGGCCTTGCGGATGATGACGCAGATCAGCGGGACGCTCAGATTCGCGCCGGCCAGGAACATCTGGGAGAAGCGCCGCACCCCTGCCTGGCGTTCCGCATCGGGGCCGACCATGAATCCGGGGGTGTCACACAACACCACGATCGGCAGGCCGTAAGACTGGCACAGGGTGAGGTGGCGGCTAGCCGCGTCGGCGCCATCGGCATCGATCGCCCCTCCCAGATGGGTGGGGACGTTGGCCACGATACCAACCGGATGCCCCGCGATGCGAGCCAACGCGGTCAGCATGCCGGGGGCGAACTCCTGTCGCAGTTCCAGCACGCTGCCCGGGTCGGCCAAGATGTCTGAGACCTGGCGCATGTCATAGACCCGCTTGCGGTTCTCGGGCACCAGGTGACGGAGTTGCTGCTGGTCGTGGGGCTCGGGTGCCGCGACACGGCCCTGGGTGAAGGACAGGTAGTGCTTGGCCACGCTGACGGCCGCGGCCTCATCGGCCACCAACACGTCCACGACCCCGTTCGCGGTCTGCACGTCCATCGGGCCGACATCATCGGCGTCGACCGTGCCAAGCCCGCCACCCTCGATCATCGCGGGGCCGGCCATGCCCAGGCTTGACCCTTCTGTCGCGATGATCACATCGGCGCTGCCCGCCAATGCCGCGTTGCCGGCAAAACAACGCCCGTTGACGATTGCGATCAGTGGCACCCTGCCGGACAGTGCCGCGAACAGGGCGAAGGCCTCGGCATCCAACAGGGACCCGCCGACCACATCGGTGTCGCCGGGACGGCCACCGCCGCCCTCGGCGAAGATCACCACCGGCAGGGCGTACTGCGCGGCCAGCTTGAACAGCCGGTCCTTCTTGTGATGGTTGGCGAACCCCTGGGTTCCCGCCAGGACGGTGTAGTCGTACGCGGCGACGGCCACGCGGGCATTGTCGGCACCACCCAGGTCGGCATTGACCGTGCCGGTGCCCGTGATCAACCCGTCGGCGGGGGTCCGTTCGATCAACTCCTCCAGCGACCGGCGGTTTCGTTGCGCGGCGATGGCCAGGCCGCCGTATTCGTTGAAGCTGTCAGCATCAAGCAGGTCGGCGATGTTCTCACGGGCGGTGCGGTACTCCGCTTGGTGGCGCTTGGCCACCGCGTCAGGGCGGGCGGCGTCGGTCAACCTGGCGCGGCGGTCCAGCACCTGGGCCAGGTCGCTACGGTTCCCGTCGCTGACTGGGTCGGCGCTTTGAAGTGCTTTGTCGGTGGTGGCCTCGGTCATCGTCACCAGCCGTTGTCCCACCTCGACCTGATCACCGACCGTGACGTGCACCTGACCGACGACGCCGTCCTGGGGTGCCTGGACCGGTTGCTCCATCTTCATGATCTCGAGGTACAGCAAGGTCTGGCCAGCGCTGACCGCGGTACCACACGGCGCAGTCACAGCGGCGACGGTGGCAGCCACCGGGGCGTTGACGACGGTCTGGTTCACGGCCGGGACGCTACCGGGCTTCGTGGTTGTGCGACGACCCAAGCTTCCCAGTATCCGACACTCAGCCCACCATGCAGGCCCACCCGGCCGGCCGTTTGCGTCATTCAAGCCCATGACCAGGCACGTTACGGACACTCGGGTTGCGCACCGGGCGGCACAGCGCCCCGGAGTGGGCTGAGTGTCCGACGGGGGGCACCTGCCATTAGATTGCAAC
>JBBSNE010000274.1:0-4375 GCA_038232815.1 Euzebyales bacterium
AGGTAGTCAAACCCCAGTTCGTTGTTGGTTCCATAGGTCACGTCAGACGCGTAGGCGATCCGTTTGTCGCTCTTGCGCTGCTGCGGGTGGACGTAGCCGGTCGTCAACCCCAAGAAGCTGTAGACCCGTCCCATCCATTCGGCGTCGCGTGAAGCCAGGTAGGGGTTGACCGTGACGACGTGCACGCCTTTGTCGGCCAAGGCGTTCAGATACACCGGCGCGGTCGAGGTCAGGGTCTTGCCCTCACCGGTGCGCATCTCAGCGATCTCACCGTCGTGCATCACGATCCCGCCAAGGATCTGGACGTCGAAGGGGCGCTGCCCCAGCACCCGCCAGGCGGCTTCACGGACCGTCGCGTAGGCGTCGAACAACAGGTCGTCCAGCGTCTCGCCGTTTGCCAATCGCGTCTTGAACTGTGCGGTCCGTCCGGCCAGTTCTGCGTCTGACAACGTCTGGACGTCGGCCTCCCGGGCGTTGACCTGATCGACCAGACTCCAGAGCTGCTTCAGTCGCCGGCCTTCGCCAAGGCGTAGCAGCTTGTCGAGCACCATGTCAGTTGTTCCTTGTCGTTGCCTGCATTCGGTTCCGCAAGGGTATCGCCGCAGGCGCAGACCTCAGTCGCCCGGTTGGAACTCCTGGACACACTGCTCGGCTGCCGCCTGATCATTGCCGGCCGCGTTCAGGCATTCGGTCAGGTTCTGAAATGTGTCCGACCCCACCAGGAAGGCGCCAAGAGCCAGGACCCCGACGGCGATCAACATGCCCAGGATGCTGGTGATGATGCCCGCCAGTGCGATGCCACCGTTGCCGGCTTCGCCCCGTTTGGCCTTACCACGCCCCAAAAAGCCCAGAATCAGACCGATCAACCCGAACAGGCCACCGATGACGAACAATCCGGTGACGATGCTGAGGACCCCGAGGACGAGGGATGCAATGGCCAGCCCGTTGCTGCGGGTGCTCGCAGGCTGACCCCCCGGTGGGACCCCCGCAGGCTGTTGATCCCACTGATACTGAGGCGGTGGGTAGCCATCGTCACGCGGGAACGCGGGCGGGCCGCTTTGTGGTGGAAGGTCTGGCGGTGGCAGGGGTTGCGCACCTGGTTGCCGGGGTGGCGTGGGTTCGGGGGGTGGAGGCGTCGACATTGATGCTCCTTCAGTGCAGGTGCGTCAGGTGATTTCCAGCAGCTTCTCGCGAACGGCATAGACCACTGCTTCCATCCGCGAATGGAGGTGCAATTTTTCCAAGATGTTTCGAACGTGGTTCTTGACGGTGTTTTCGGAGATGAACAACTCTTTGGCGATGTCGCGGTTGTTCATTCCCTTCGCAACCAGTGTCAGCACCTCCATCTCGCGCGGGGTCAGGCGGGGCGCTGGCATCTGCTGCCTTGCATCGCCTTTGTTGGCCAGCGCCGCGAATTCGCGTAACAGTTTGGACGCCATCGACGGAGAGATCAGCGACTGCCCGGCATGCACGCTGCGGATGGCGTCGCCAACCTCATCGATGGAAATCTCTTTCAACAGGTATCCCGACGCCCCGGCCTTGATCGCCTCATACAGGTCGTCTTCCTCATCGGAGATGGTCAACATCAAGATTTTTGCCGATGGCACGCTGTCCTTGATGGCCTTGGTAGCCTCGATACCACCGGTGCCGGGCATCCGGACATCCATCAACACCAGGTCGGGAATGTGTGTCTCGGCCAGGGCAATGGCCTGATCGCCGTCGTTGGCCTCGGCGATCACGTCGATGTCGGACTCAGACTCAAGGACCATGAACAAGCCCCGCCTGAACAACGCGTGGTCGTCCGCGACCAGCACTTTGATTGTATTGGAGGGTTCGGACTGGCCCATGGCGTCATGTACCTATCATCGAAATGGTCCTTGTGGACTCCGAACAGCCTAACTCTGCGGTATGACAAGATCAGGATTGACCCGCCGCAGCCATCGTGTCTGCAGATGTCGTCCCTTCTATCAGTCCCACGTCTCCACCTTCACGGCGGTAGATCACGTTGGGTTCACCGGTCCCCGCGTTGGTGAACAGGTAGAAGTCGTGGCCCAGCATCTCCAACTGCCAGATCGCGTCCTCGGGGAACATGGCGGTCAACTCAAACTGTTTGCGCCGGACGATTTTCGGCAGGGGATCGTCGTCAACAGAACCGTTTCGACCGTTGACGTGAACATCAGGTAGGTCCGTGCCCGGACGTCCTTCGTCGTGACGGGGGCGACGGCCCCGATCCACCAATCGTGTCTTGTAGCGACGCAACTGGCGTTCCATGCGGGCAACTGCCTTGTCGATGGCTTCGTGGTGGTCTTGGCCGGACCCCACCGCCCGCACGGTATGGCCTTTGGATCGAGCCGTGATCTCGACGGAGGCTGGATCCGGTATGCGGGGGTTGTTCTCCTCTGAGAAGCAGATCTCGGTGTCGATGATTCGGTCAAAGATCCGGGTGGCATGCTCAACCTTTCGGCGAGCCTCTTCCTTCACCTTGCTGGCGACCTCGCAGTTGCGGGCTCGGAGGATGATGTCCACGTAATGCTCCTTCGGTACAGGCGGCGAAATGACGGCACAGACAAAAAGACCCCGCGTCGCCCGGACGGGCGGCGGAGTCTGGTGCACACATGGGGCGCACGGCGGAACCCTTTGACCCGGGTCAACCGATCACCTCCAGTCGTCGTGTACAGGTACTCTTAGATGAGGTTGCCGCACCGCGCAAGTGGTCAGTGCAACCCTACGGTCACTTTGGGTTCATGTCGACCGGATCCCGGTCAGGAGAATGGTTGCAATGGTTTCGCTCATCAGCGACAGGCCCAGCGATGCCCGGGCGAAGAAATTGGACAACTGGTGCCATCTCTTTGAGGGGTGCACCCGCATCCAAGAATTGCAGGGGCGTCAAGAGGCCGTCGCCTTGGGCGTGATCCAGCGCCTGCGCCTGGTTCCCGGGGAATCCATGGAAGCCACCATCACCGACGGCACCGGCAAGCTGCGGGCCGTGTGGACCGGGCGTGAGGTCCTCAGCGGGCTGGAGTTGGGCCGGGGACTACGGCTGGAAGGCACCGTGTGTATGGAGTCAGGTGTCCCCGTCATGCGCAACCCGACGTGGTGCCTGGTGCGCGATCCCTACGCCTGCTCTGGGGAGGCGTGAGGGGGTAGGGCCTGCTCTGGGGAGGCGTGAGGGGGTCGAGCCTGCTGTGGACCGATCAGGGCGGCGTGGACGGCGTCCATGCCTCCGGCGGGTACCAGGGTCAACACCTCGTCGTGTTCTGCCAGCGCCGTGGTCCCGCGGGGCGGCAACACGCGGGATCCGCGGACGACAGCGACGATCGCAGAGTCCGCCGGCAGCGGCAGCGCGTCTAGGCGTTGCCCAACCGACACGCTGTCGGCGTTCAGCCTGACCTCCAAAAGCTCGATCTCGCCCCGTTGCAATTTCAACAGTGAGATCAGGTCGCCGCTGAGGACTTCCTCCTCCACAAGTGCGGTCAACAGGTGGGGCGGGGACACGGCCAGGTCCACGCCCCAGGACGCGTCGAACAGCCATTCGTTGGTGGGATAGTTGATGCGGGCCAACACGCGGGGCACCGCGAATTCCTCCTTGGCCAACAGGCTGATGACCAGATTGTCCTCGTCGTCACCCGTCATCGCGACGATGACGTCGGCGCGGCGGACGTCGGCCTGTTCCAAGACCTCGGGTGCGCAGGCGTCGCCGTCCACCACGCTGAGTTCGGGATGCACGATCTTGGCCAGCGCGTCAGGTTTGTTTTCGATCAGCGTCATCTGGTGGCCCCTGTCGGCGAGTTCGGCCGCCAGATACCGTCCAACGCCGCCTGCTCCTGCGATCACAATCCGCACAGCCCTATGCCTCCCTGAATCCGTCGAGGAACGCTTCGGCGTCGTCCAGGACCGACCGCTGTACGACCAGGTGGACGCGTTCACCGCCTTGGACGAGTTGACGCGGAACCGGCACGGTGGTCTGACCCGTCCGGGTGATCGCTGCTACCTGCCATCGGCCCTGTCGTCGGAATGACTCAACCTCCCACGGCCCGCCCTCGGTAGGCAGATCACGTGACACGATGACGACGTCACCCTCGCCAGGACCGATGGCAGCTTCGACCCGGCCGGAGTCGCCGAGCAGGTGTCCAAGCATCGCATCGATGGTCCAACGGGCGCTGGCGATCGTGGTCACCCCGTGACGTTCGTAGATCTCTGCCCGTCTGGGGTCATAGATTCGCGCGACAACCGTGTCGACCCCGAAATGATCACGGGCGGTGCGGGCAGAAACGATGTTTGAGTTGTCGCCGTTGGTCACCGCGACGAATGCGTCGGCGTGTTCGACGCCGGCCTTGATCAGCGTCGTGCGGTCGAACACGAACCCTCCCAAAGC
>JBBSNE010000275.1:0-4363 GCA_038232815.1 Euzebyales bacterium
AGAGGTCACTAAAGCTGTCGAGGACGTCTTTTCCACGTCCCCGGCCCCCCCTGCCGTCGTGGCGCAGGCCCCAGTCACCGATCCGCCCCGAGGGGCGTTGTCGGCGTCCCCCCGTGTGGCACCGTCAACACAGGACGATGTCGCTGGTCCCGCGCCGGTGGTCACGGTCACCGACGGGCCGCCTGCTGAACCCGAGACCGCGCTGCCGCAAGAAGAAGATGCGATCGAGCAATCGGACGAAGCATCCACCGCTGATGAGATCGTCGCACCCGGTGAAGGCCGTGAAGTGGCCGTGGAAGAATCTGCACGGCCTGATGACAGCCTGGCGGAGGAGAATGTGCCCACACCGGTCCCGCCCAGCGCTGCCGCTGAACCCCCACCCGTAAGCGACGAGGTGCCCTCGGTCCCCACACCGACGACCGAACCGGTGACTGAGCCATCGGCCCAGCCGGTCCCCACGCCCCGCCCGACCCCAACCCCGGTCGGCCCTCCACCCGCGACCCCGACACCCACCACGCCGGCCCCGACGGCACCGCCAGTCACCCCGCCTGCGCCGCCGACGTTGGACGTCGACGTGATTGTCGACGGAAAGATCGTCCCGTCGGTAACCTCGTCTGCCACTGGGGCGCCGACACCGGCGTATGACACGACCCAGCAGACGCCGGTCGCTCCGGCCGTAGCCCCCGCCCGCTGAGCGGGTTGCTAACGGGCGTTGAAGTACTTCGCCTCAGGATGGTGGACGACCAACGCGTCGGTTGACTGTTCAGGATCCAGTTGAAACTCTTCACTCAACTGTAATCCGATCCGGCCTGCGTCAAGTAGTTCAAACAGCGGCTTTCGCGATTCCAGGTCTGGACAGGCCGCATACCCAAACGAATAGCGTGATCCGCGATACCCCTGTTTGAACAACCCCTCTGGACTGGGCGCATCGTCATCCGCAATACCCAGTTCGGTCCGTATCCTCTTGTGCCACAACTCGGCCAGAGCCTCGGCCATCTCGACGCCCAACCCGTGGAGGTAGAGGTATTCGGTGTAGGCGTTGTCTGCGAACAATTCTGCTGCGCGTTCGCTGATCCGTCGGCCCATGGTCACGGCATGGAATGCGATGACATCACGCTGTCCCGACCCAGCTGATTTGAAGAAGTCCGGAATGCTCAAACGGCGCCCACGAGTTTGACGTGGAAAATTGAATCGGGCGGCAACGTCGTCGGAGTCCGGCGCCGCATAGACAATCAGGTCATTTCCCTCAGACTGACAACTGAAGTAACCGTGTACTGCCTCGGGAATCAACAATGATTCAGCGCGAGCCATTGCCATGGTCTGGCGCAACGCGGCCTCGGCCTCCTCCCGCTGCTCCCGATCAAATCCCCATTGGTTACGAAACAACGTCGTGCGGTTCAAATAGGCCGCGATGTCATCCAACGGGATCCCGCGAGTGACTCGAGTTCCCCAAAACGGCGGCGTCGGAACGTCTATGTCCAGAGCGACGGAGGGGGCAACGACATCGTTGACATCGCCGTCATCGGTGGTGCTGGATGCTTTCACGCGGCGTTCGCCGATCACCCGCCCCCATTCCTCGCCGGGGTCCTGTCCCTTCTTGCGGGTCGCCACCTCGTCCATCACGTGCAGACCGCTGAAGGCATCCTTGCAATAGAACAAGGGCCCCTCGTAGCGCTCCCGCAGGTCGATCTCGACGTAGTTGCGTGTCAAGGCCGCACCGCCCAGCAGGACTGGGAAGTGGTTCAGGTTTCGTCGGGTCAACTCGTCCAGGTCGTCACGCATGACCACCGTCGACTTGACCAACAGGCCTGACAGTCCAATCGCGTCGGCATCGAACTCCTCCGCGGCCTGCACGATCGCGTCGATGGGCTGCTTGATACCGATGTTGCGCACTTCGAAGCCGTTGTTGGTCAGGATGATGTCGACCAGGTTCTTGCCGATGTCGTGCACGTCTCCCTTGACCGTGGCAAGAACGATCCGTGCCTTGCCAGTGGCGTCGCTGGCGTCCATGTGGGGTTCCAGATAGGCCACGGCGGCCTTCATGGTTTCGGCGGACTGCAGCACGAACGGAAGCTGCATCTCACCGGCACCGAAGCGGTCACCGACGATTTTCATGCCGGCGAGCAGATGGACGTTGATGATGTCGAGGGGTGCAATTCCATCGTCCATGGCTGCCTTGAGGTCGGTGTCAAGGCCATCGCGCTCACCGTCGATGATGCGTTGTTCCAGGCGGTCGGTCAGTGGCAGCTCGGCCAACGATTCCTTGGTGCTGACCGGGCCGCTGACCCCTTCGAAGACGGCCATCAAACGATGCAGCGGGTCGTAATCGGTGCCGCCGGTGCCGTTCTGCCCCGCTTTGCCCCGTCGATCATGGATCAGGTCGCTGCAGATGACCCGGGCTTCCTCGTCGATCTTGGACAGTGGAAGGATCTTTGAGGCGTGGACAATGGCGGAATCAAGCCCACGTTCGACGGCGTCGTGTAAGAACACACTGTTCAACGCCTGGCGGGCAGCGGGTGACAGGCCGAAGCTGACGTTGGACACGCCCAGGGTGGTGTTGCACCCGGGAATCTCGGCCTTGACCCGTTCGATGGCCTCCAAGGTGGCCAGCCCGTCCTTGCGTAGATCCTCTTGGCCGCTGCCCAGCGGGAAGGTGAGGGTGTCAAAGATCAGGTCGGCGGGTTCCAGACCGAACTCGTCGATGCCGATGGCGGCGATCCGCTTGCACACCTCCACCTTCCAGTCGGCGGTCCGTGCCTGCCCCTCCTCATCGATGGCCAGGGCGATCACTGCGGCGCCGTAGCGTTTGGCGAACGGGAACAACACGTCGGCCTTGCGACGTCCGTCCTCTAGGTTCACGGAGTTGATGACACCCCGGCCGCCCAGACGCTTCAGGGCGGATTCGACCACGTCGACCTCGGTGGAGTCCGCCACCAGCGGCAGGGTCGACTTGGTGGCCAGATGGCTGACCAACTTCACCATGTCAGCCGCCCCGTCACGCCCGACGTAATCCACACACACGTCCAGGGAGTGTGCACCTTCAGCGGTCTGGGTCTTGGCGATGCTCATCATCTGGTCAAGGTCGCCGTCCAGCAGATGATCACGGAACTTGCGCGAGCCGTTGGCGTTCAGCCGTTCCCCGATGATGTGGAAGCTCAGGTCCTGCTTGATCGGGACGCTTGCGTACAGCGAGGCCAGTGACGGGGTCCAGTCCACCTCACGCGGGGCAGGCGTCAAATCCTTCACGGCCGAAACGACCTGCCGCATGTGCTCTGGGGTGGTTCCGCAGCAGCCGCCCACGATCTGGACGCCCAACTCACTCACGAACTCGCGTTGAGCGGTTGCCAGGGCTTCGGGGGACAGGGGGTAACAGGTCTGGCCGTCGATCATCTCGGGCAGACCGGCGTTTGGGATGATCGAGATGGGCTTGCGGCTGTACCGCGACAGGTAACGGACGTGCTCGCGCATGTCCTCAGGGCCCGTGGCGCAGTTCATGCCGATCACGTCCACACCCAAGGGGTCCAGGGTGGTGACCGCTGCGCCGATCTCCGATCCCAACAGCATCGTGTTGATGCCCTGTTCGATCGTGACCTGCACCATGATCGGGACCGTGATCCCCTCGGCGGTCATCGCGTCGTGACAGGCGGCAATCGCCGCTTTGGCCTGCAACAGATCAAAACACGTTTCGACCAACAACACGTCGGACCCGCCGGACAACAGACCTCTGGCCTGGCGGATGTACCCGGCGACCATCGTGTCCCAGTCGATCCAGTCGCCGGCAGTGGGTGGGTTTGTCAACGACAGCGTCGGTGAACGTGTCCCAGGCCCGATGGATCCGATGACGAACCGGTCGCCGCCGGCGGCGTCGCACGCCTCTTTGGCCAACACGGCCGACAGACGGTTCAGCTCCTCGGTCTCCTCACCCAGGTCGTATTCGTCCAGGACCCAGGGGGCGCCGCCGAAGGAGTTCGTTTCGACCGCGTCACAGCCGACCTCCAAGAACTCGGCATGCAGATCCCGGATGACGTCGGGGCGGGTACGAACCAAGACCTCGTTGCATCCTTCCAAGCCGTCGAAGTCGGCAAGGGTCAGGTCGCATTCCTGCAGTGAGGCGCCCATCGCGCCGTCGAAAACGACGACACGGCTGTGGACGGCTTCCATGAAACGATGCATTCGCCCAAGAGTAGGCGGTTCGTCACGGATGGGCTTTCAGTCCCCCAGTGGGTCCCTGGCCTTGCGCCCCGGTGCCACCACGATCCGGGTGTCCACAACCGAGATCCCTCGGCGCCTGACGAACACCGGGTCCAGATCGATGGATTCGACCTCTGGGACGGCCTCGACCAGGGCGGCGATCCGCAACAGC
>JBBSNE010000276.1:0-4352 GCA_038232815.1 Euzebyales bacterium
ATCCAGGTCAGCGTAGAACTGCGACAAGGCCGTAACCGTGCCCAACTGAACGGGCAGCCGCAGGCCCGAATGAGAGACGCCTTCGGTCTGATCAGATCGGTGCTGTTGGCGCCCGAGGACCTGACGCTGGTGCGCGGGGACCCAGGTGATCGACGACGGTTCCTGGATGATCTTCTGGGCGGTCGGCGGGCCAGCTACCCGGGTATCAGCGCGGACCTTGACCGTGCGCTGTCACAACGCAACGCCATCTTGAAGCAGGCCCGTGTGACCGGGCGTATCGACCAGGAGGTGCTTGATGTGTGGACCGAGACCTACGTCAACATCGCAGGCTCGGTATTGGCCGCACGCATCGCCGCCGTACACGCCCTCAGCCGGCCGGTCCAAGAGGCCTATGCCGACCTGGTTTCGACAAGTCCCGTCCACGACACCACTCGGCTGCCCACGTTGCGATACGAACTGTCCTACGGCCGTCAGATCGACGGCTCCACCGGACAGGTGATTCCAGATCCCGCAGAGTTGGCGCACGAACTGGGCCAAGCCCTGTTGGAACAGCGCGCCGATGAGTTCAGGCGGGGGACGACGCTGGCCGGCCCGCACCGCGATGAACTGTTTCTTGGTATCGGCCCGCTGCCGGCGAAGGGCTATGCGAGCCACGGCGAGCAGTGGTCGGTGGCATTGGCCCTGAAGCTTGCGGCCCATGCGGTGATCGCTGAGGTCGGGGATCAGCCGGTGATGTTGTTGGACGACGTCTTCGCGGAGTTGGATGATCATCGCCGCCGCCGTTTGGCACAGCGGTGTGAATCGTTTGAGCAGGTGCTGGTGACTTCGGCGGTTGGCGCGGAGGTCCCGCTGTCCGGCATGCGGTTCGACGTGAACCGGGGTACGGTCACGCCGTGGAAGCCCAGCCGTTTCGAAAACACCGATGAAGCAGGGCCGACCGCGACGCCCTGATCCACAGCCACTGGGGCGGGCGTTGGAAGAGTTGGTCGTGCGTCGACGCTGGGGTGGGCGGTTGTCGGGCGCGCGCATTTTCGAGATCTGGGACGAGGTCGCCGGCCCGGATGTCGTCACCCACGCCACCCCGGTCCGACTGCACGGCGGTGTTCTTGTCATCCGAGCTGAAGACGCCGGGTGGGCGACGCAGTTGCAGTACTTCACCGGTGAATTACAGGCCCGGGCAAATTCGCTTTTGGGGCCAAATTCGGTCCGGCGGGTTCAGATCGTCATCGGGTAAGGCTGTGACCAGGTAAAACGCACCCTGGCGGCGCCTACGGGCCTGATCATGGGTCCGTGGTATTCTGGAGAGTCACCGCAAATGGCCGCTACACGCTGCGACAAACAGACGTAAACCGTTTCGACATACCGCGTGCTGAGGATGGCCAACGTTGTCATGGACCCAGGAGGCAGCACGTGTCAAGTGAAGGACCAGACCCGATAGATCCGGCGCAAAACGGTGAATACCCGGAGACGATGGGCGTGGATCTGACAGCCGGCCCTGTGGTGACACCTCACGACTATGGCGCATCCGACATCACCGTGCTTGAGGGGTTGGAGGCGGTTCGCAAGCGGCCCGGGATGTACATCGGCTCGACCGGATTGCGTGGCCTGCACCACCTGGTGCAGGAGGTCGTGGACAACTCTGTGGATGAGGCGATGGCGGGCCGCTGTGACCACATCGACGTCACGTTGATGGCAGATACCGCCGTGCGGGTCAGCGACGACGGTGCTGGAATTCCGGTTGCCGACCATCCCACCCAGAACAAGTCCGCGCTTGAGGTGGTGATGACGGTCCTGCACGCGGGCGGGAAGTTTGACAACAAGTCCTACGCCGTCTCGGGCGGGTTGCACGGTGTCGGCATTTCGGTGGTCAACGCGCTGTCAAGCCGACTGCTGGCCGAGATCAAACGAGACGGGCACCTGTGGCGGCAGAGCTATCAACGTGGTGTGCCCGACGGTCCGGTCGAACAGGTCCGTGCGTTGTCCCAAGGTGAACAGACAGGCACCACGATCACCTTTTGGCCGGACGACACTGTCTTTGAGAGTTCGGATTACAACTGGGAGACAATCACCACCCGGTTCCGCGAGACAGCCTTCCTGACCGCGGGACTGCGGATCAGGGTCACCGACCTGCGGGAAGGCAGGGTCGATGAGGACGGCGACCCGATGACCGTGGAGTTCATGGCAGAAGGGGGCCTCAGCGACTTTGTCAGGCATCTGAACAGCTCAAAGAAGACTGAGGTGCACGACGACGTCATCGCGTTCAGCGGCAGCGAGGAACATGAGACCGAGGGCGTGGCCGAAGTCGACGTGGCACTGCAATGGGCAAACGAGTATCACGAGTCCATTCACTCCTTCGCCAACACGATCAACACCCACGAGGGTGGCACCCACGAAGAGGGCTTTAGGGCCGCGATGACCTCGGTGGTCAACCGGATGGCCAAGGAAGCCGGCGTGCTGCCGCTGAAGGGCAAAGAATCAATCGAGAGCTTGGACGCCGGGGACATCAGGGAGGGACTGACGGCGGTGATCTCGGTCAAGCTGGGCGACCCCCAGTTCGAAGGGCAGACCAAGACCAAGCTGGGCAACACCCACATGCGGTCGTTCGTGCAACGAACGGTGAATGAGCACCTGAAGACCTGGTTCGAGGAACATCCGAACGAGGCGAAGCGGATTTTCCTCAAATCGATTTCCGCGGCCCAGGCACGACTTGCCGCCCGCCAGGCCCGTGACCTGACCCGCCGCAAGGGGTTATTGGACGGGTCGTCACTGCCCGGCAAGTTGGCGGACTGCCAATCCCGGATCCCTGAAGAATCAGAGTTGTTCATCGTCGAGGGCGACTCGGCCGGCGGCACCTCCAAGCAGGCCCGCAAGCGCGAGTTCCAAGCGATCCTGCCGATTCGGGGAAAGATCCTGAACGTCGAGAAGGCCGGGATCACCAAGATCCTTGAGAACAAAGAGATCCAGGCGTTGATCACCGCCATCGGCACCGGCATCGGTGAGGAGTTCGACGTCACCAAGGCGCGGTACCACAAGGTCGTGATGCTGATGGACGCCGACGTCGACGGCGCCCACATCCGCACGCTGGTCCTGACCTTCTTGTTCCGCTACATGCGCGAGTTGATCGAGGCCGGGTACGTCTACATCGCCCAACCCCCGCTGTATCAGATCCAACCGCGTGGGTCCAAAAGCAAGAAGTCGATCCGGTATGCCCTCAACGACCGTGAACTGGATGCCATCGTGGCCGAGTTGACCACCGACGGCGGCAAGAAGCCCGAGATCGGTCGTCTGAAGGGGCTTGGTGAGATGGATGACTACCAGTTGGAGGTCACCACCATGGACCCCGCGACCCGCCAGATGCTGCGGGTGACCCTGGACGACGCGGCCGCAGCCGATCAGATGTTTTCGATCCTGATGGGCGACGACGTCCCCGCCCGCCGCGACTTCATCGTGCGCAACGCCAACAACGTGGAGTTTTTGGATGTCTGATGTGACCCCTCCCGACCAGCCGGCAGTGGAAACCTTCGAACCGGTTGAGATCGAGGAGGAACTGCAGCGTTCCTACATCGACTATGCGATGTCGGTGATCGTCGGTCGGGCCCTGCCCCACGTGCGTGACGGGTTGAAACCGGTCCATCGCCGGATTCTGTTCAGCATGTGGGAAGGGGGAATGCGCGCCGGCACCCAACACCGCAAGTCCGCCGCCGCCGTCGGCGACGTGATGAAGAAGTACCACCCGCATGGGGACTCCTCGATCTACGACGCCTTGGTCCGCATGGCCCAGCCCTGGGCGATCCGCTACCCGTTGATCCAAGGACACGGCAACTTCGGCTCCGTCGACGGCGACCCGCCAGCCGCCATGAGGTACTGCGTCACCGGCGACACCCGCGTGCGGTTGGCCGACGGGTCACATCAGCGGATCGACTCGTTGGCAGGCGATCGCTCTGGGACCGACCTGGATCTGGACCTCAAGGTCGAGAACCACCTGGGAGAACCGGTTCGGGCAACCCGTTGGTTCGATTCAGGCTTTCACGATGTCCATGAGGTGACGACCCGCGAGGGGTTCCGTCTGCGGGCAACGGAAAATCATCCGCTGTTGGTTGCCACGGCCCCTTTGGGCGTGCCGATGCTGTCCTGGAAATTGGTCAACGAACTGAAACCTGGCGACCGGGTTGTGCTGCGCCGCGGGACCAGCGATGACGTCGCCCACGTCGATGAGGACACCTATCTGCGCGGGACGCGTCTCGGGAAGGAGTCGCACGACAAGCGGATTCCCGAGTCGGTCTGGCAGGGCTCACCCGGTCTGCAGCGAGTGTTCTTGCAATCGCTGTTCACTGGGGACGGTTCTCGTTCGA
>JBBSNE010000277.1:0-4318 GCA_038232815.1 Euzebyales bacterium
AGGCCGGTACCATCGGCGATCGACATCTTCCCCGGCCGATTGACCGCGCCCCCACCAGAAAGACGTGACCGTGCCACGAGTGTTCTCCGGCATCAAGCCCAGCGGCGACCCGCATCTGGGCAACTGGATCGGCGCGATGTCTCGTTGGGCAGCCGATCAAGAGGCGGGCCACTTCTACTGCGTCGTCGACCTGCACGCCATCACCGTCCCGCAGGATCCAGCAGAGCTGCGGGCTCAGACACTGGAGATGGCCACCTGGCTGTTTGCTGCCGGGATCGACCCAGACGTGGCCACACTGTTCGTGCAATCGCACGTCCGCGAGCACGCCGAGTTGGCCTGGGTGCTGTCGTGCACCACCCAGATGGGCGAGCTCAACCGCATGACCCAGTACAAACAGAAGGCTGCCGGCAACGAGGCCGTCGGGGTCGGGTTCTTCACCTATCCGGTGCTGCAGGCCGCCGACATCCTGATGTATCACGCCGATGAGGTGCCAGTGGGGGATGACCAGGTACAACACATCGAGCTGACACGGGACATCGGCCGCCGGTTCAACGGCCGTTTCGGCGACACCTTCACGTTGCCGAAGGCCACGACCCCACCGGTCGGTGCCCGGATCATGGACCTGCAACGCAGCGACGACAAGATGTCGAAGTCCACCGACGGTGACGCCGGGGTGATCTGGCTGCAAGACAGCGAATCAGTGACCGCGAAAAAGGTCATGCGTGCGGTGACGGATTCAGGATCAGAGGTCACCGCCGGATCGGACAAACCCGGGGTGACAAACCTGCTCTACATGTTGAGTGCCTGCACGGGAACGGACGTCGCGACGTTGGAAGGCGAGTTTGAGGGCAGGATGTACGGCGACTTCAAAAAGGCGGTTGCCGAGGCGGTCAACGACTACCTGCGCCCCGCCCGCGCCAGGTACACCGACCTTGCTGCTGACCCGGCAGAAGTCGACCGACTGCTGGCCGTCGGCGCTGACCGGGCACGTGCCACGGCCGCCGCCACCATGGCCGACGTACGAGACAAGGTTGGCTTCTTGCCACGGTTGTGACGTCACCGAAGTAGCCTTACACCCGACCGATTCCGACACTCAGCCCACTCGCGGGCCTTGCGGGGGCGGGCCCGGCGACCACGAGAGCCGCTGACCAGCGGTTCTTCGGACACTGGGGTCTGGCGATCGACCGGAAACCGCGTTTCAGTGGGCTGAATGTCGGGGGTACCATCGGCCGGCAACCAACGAGTGGAGCACGGTGAACATCGTCAGCCTGGAAACAGTGCGCAAGCAGTACGCCGAGAAGGTGCCCCTGGACGGAATCAGCCTCGGTCTGGACGAGGGGGATCGCGCTGGGGTCATCGGCCTGAACGGCAGTGGCAAGTCGACCCTGCTCAAGATCATCGCCAAGCTCGAAGCTCCCGACACCGGTCGTGTGGTCCACCGCAGCGGTCTGCGGGTCAGCTACCTCGACCAACAACCAGAACTGAAGCCCGACCTGTCACCGCTGCAGGCAGCCGGCGGGACCAGGCAGGCCGAGGCCTATCTGGACCGCCTGGGCCTGGGAGGGGTGGACCAGCCCATCGGGACCTTGAGCGGCGGACAGAGACGCCGGGTGGCCCTGGCCCAGGTTCTGGGCGAGGATCCCGACCTTCTCATCCTCGACGAACCGACCAACCATTTGGATCCAGACGTCGTGGAGTGGCTGGAGGGGCTGCTGCACGGTCGGTCCGGCACCCTTTTGTTCGTCACCCACGACCGCTACCTGCTGGGCCGTCTGGCCGATCGCATCATCGAGGTGAGCGACGGGCAGGCGTTCACCCACCACGGGTCGTACACCGATTATCTGCAGGCCCGTGCACTCCGCGACGAACAAACCCACAGCGAAGCCCGCAAACGTGCCAACCTGGCCCGCGTTGAACTCCAGTGGCTTCGTCGAGGGCCCAAAGCCAGGACGTCCAAGGCCAAGCACCGGGTCGATTCGGCGGTGGAGCTGTTGGACCAGGTCGCGGTGAAGGTCGATGACCGGGAGATGTCGATTGACTTCCCGTCGCGGCGACTGGGCTCCACGGTCTCCAACGCCCACAACGCGGGAAAGCGGTATGACGGCGACTGGATCGTCCGAGACATCGACCTGTTGGTTCCTCCCGGTGCACGGTGGGGATTCGTCGGTCCGAACGGATCAGGCAAGTCAACGCTGCTGGCGCTGCTGGCCGGGCGTCTGGAGCCGGACGCGGGGTCGGTGCGTCTGGGCCAGACCGTCCACGTCGGTTGGTACGGACAGGACCCCACCCAACTGGCCCCCCGGACCCGGGTGATCGATGCGGTCAAAGAGGTGGCCGAGCAAGCGTCCACCATCGACGGTCTGACCGTCAGCGCGGCTGACCTTCTGGAGCGCTTTTTGTTCACCAAGGCTGCCCAACGGGCCTTTGTCGAAGAATTGAGCGGGGGCGAGCGTCGGCGCCTCGAACTGCTGCGTGTGCTGGCGGATGCACCCAACCTGCTGATTCTGGACGAGCCGACCAACGATTTGGATCTGGACACGCTGACCGTGTTGGAGAACTATTTGGACAGCTGGCCCGGCGCCCTGCTGACCGCCAGCCACGACCGGCACTTCTTGGATCGCGTCTGTGACGATCTGTACGCCATCCAGCCTGCGGGCCAGCTACGACATCAGCCCGGGGGCTGGACTGCCTATCGTGACAGCCAGCGTCAACAGGCCAAAGCGACAAAGAATGGCTCGAACGCACAGGCAGGTCAGAACACCACCGACAAGACGGGTCGGTCCAAGAAGTTGTCCTACAACGACCAACGTGAACATCGACAACTCGAACGGCGGATTCCGCAGTTGGAGGGTCAAAGGAGCCAGCTGGAACAACAACTGGTGCACGCAGCCGATGACTACGGCCGCGCGCAGGAATTGGGGACGGAATTGCAGCGGCTCGTAGAGGACCTGGAACACGCCGAGACGCGCTGGCTGGAACTGGCTGAGCTGTCAGACGAGGGGAAATGATGACCGGCACCGCGATGGACCAGCCGTTGATCTGGGTCGACTTGGAGATGACCGGCCTGGACCCCGAAACGGAGGTGATCGTCGAGATCGCCGTGATCGTGACCGATGGACAACTCGACGTCACGCAGGAGGGTCCGGATCTGGTCATCCACGCTGACGAGGACGTGCTGGGACGGATGCACAGCCGGGTCAAACAGATGCATGGTCAATCTGGGCTGACCGAGGCCATCCGCCACAGCGCCCTGACGACACAGCAGGCCGAAGAGGAGGTGTTGGCATTCGTCAAAACGCATGTGTCGACGGCCGGCAGTGCACCACTGGCTGGCAACTCTGTGCATGCCGACCGTGCGTTCATGAGGCGCTACATGCCGACCCTTGAGGCCTACTGCCACTACCGCAACGTCGATGTCTCGACACTGAAGGAGTTGGCGCGACGCTGGTACCCCGGGGTAGTCGAGGCAGCCCCCGTCAAAGCAGGGGACCATCGGGCGTTGGCCGATATCAAAGAGTCGATCGACGAACTGCGGTACTACCGCGACGCGTTGTTCGTTCCCCCCCAGGAATGACCCGGCCTAGCCCTCTTGCAGGACGGCTTCGATCTCCAGTTCGATCTTGACGTCCTTACCGACCAACACACCGCCGGTCTCCATCGGAGCGTTCCAGGTGACGTCGAAGTCCTCACGGTTCAACGTCGTTTCGGCGGACCAGGCAGCGACGGTCGGGCCCATGGGGCTTTTGAAGGTGCCCAGGTACTCGGTGTCAAGCACCACCTGGCGGGTGACGTCTTTGATGGTGAGGTCACCGATGACTTTCCAGCCCGGCTCGACAGCGGTCGAACGAAACGTGATGTGGGGGTATTGCTCGACCTCCAAGAAGTCAGGGCTCTTCAGGTGACCGTCGCGCTTTTCGTCGCGAGAGTCGATTGAGTCGGCTTGGATCGTGACCTCGACGGACGCGTCGGCGGGGTCTTCAGCCACGGTGATGGTGCCCTCGAACTGCTTGAACAGTACGCGGGTCTTTGACACCATCAGGTGTTTGACCTGGCCCTGGACGGTGGAATGGGCGACATCGAAGGCATAGGTCCCGACAGCGGGGAACGGTTGTCTCTGTACGGTGCGGTCCAACGTGGTGGTTGCGGTGTCTGACATGACGGTTCGATCCTTTTGCGCAGGAGCGCGTCGGTGGTCTCGGACGAAACTCCAAGATAGTTAGAACTATAACAGTATGAATTGGAACTGTCTAGGCTGACGTCCCGCTGATAACCTTGGAAACCCCCCGTGGTTGGCAAAATTTTGGGTGCGACCGCGTCC
>JBBSNE010000278.1:0-4268 GCA_038232815.1 Euzebyales bacterium
CCCATCGCGGGGTCGGCCGGGTCGACCAACCCTCGACCTGGATGCCAGACCGGACGGGTCGTCACCCCTGATGCCGGCGCCCAATCCGACGCGATGCCGTTCTGCCCGGACGGCAACTCCCCCGGGAACGGCGCGGCTGACCCATCTACCACGGGGCAAGCCGGCGCCGCCGGCCCTCAAGACGACCTCCAAGGCGACGGCCCCGCCGAGCCACCGCCCCCTCCACCGCCCCCGCCGACACACCCGGAGATCGTCGCCACCGTCTGCCCGCCGTCACCCAGCCCGGTCATCGGTCACAGCCCCCACCAATACGGGATCACCGGCTTGGAGACCTGGCTGTGGTCCGATGGCATCCACACCTCCACGGCCACCGGGGTCATCCGGGGCTACCCCGTGGACTGCACCCTCACGGCTACACAATTCACGTTCGACACCGGCGACGACCACGCCGGGCGGTACGGTCACCAACGCGTCTACACCTCCCCAAACCCCGGGACCGAAGACGAAACCACCGACGTCCGCCACATGTGGGAGGTCAAGGGCACCTACCAGCTAGCCCTGACCATCACGTGGAGCCGAACGTCGAACTACGGTGCCGACACCACGACCAGCACGACCACCAAAGCCCACCCGGTCAAAGAAATCGTCATCGGCATGACCACCGCCCCCAACAACCGCTGACCACATGCCCGGCCACCGGACAGCCACCCGCCAACACCAGGTTCCCGGCACGTGGCCGGGCAGAAGAAGGCCCATACGTGTGACAGGTGTGCGTGTGCTGGCGCGCTACATCGTTGAGCTGTCCTCGCGGATGACGCGATCAAGGTGATCGATCTTGAGCCGCACCTTCGGGAGGACTTGCCAGCTGTGGATAACGATTGGCGGCGTTGTCACAGGTGTGGGGCACGATGCAGACATGTCAAGGAACAACAAGCAACGACGGGCTACCAAGAAGCGCAAGCGCCAGGCCGCCGGCACAGCCCGACCACATCGCCACCGCCTCCCGCACGACGCCTCGCCGACGGATGGCGGGCCCCCGCACAACTCGCCACCCCACGAACCTGGTGACGACCCCTGGGCGGATCACCACGGCCCGTCTGCCGACCATGTCTACCTCGGGGCGCAAGTGTGGAACGCTGCCAGGATGGGGCCCGGCCCCCTCCGCCAGGCCATCATCCACGAACTCCAAGGTTACGGCCAGCCAGGCATTGACGCGGCGCAGAACCAACTGGCGACGCACCTGAAATCAGCCTGGGGCAAACAGCTGTCACCCGTCGAGCTGTTGCACCTGATCAACCACCGACGAGCCAAGGCCCACGTGGGGGTCATGGCTGCGGTGGTACTCCGCCACCCGCCCACTAGCGACGACCATCCCCCGGCATGGTCGGCCCAGATCCAACAGATTGACGCACAGCACCGGACTGCCCCGGCTGAACTCACCATCGAGTTGGCCGTCGAGGTGTTGCAGGTCTTGTTGACCCTCCCCGTCATGCCGCCGAACGTCACCGTGCCCCGCAACGATCCTGCGCACCAACCGTTGGAGAGCACCATCCTGACCCGCGTGCAGGCACTGCTCCGCAAGGCCGAGTCGACGTCGTTCGACGCGGAGGCCGAGGCGCTGACCGCTAAGGCCCAACAGCTGATCACCCGTCATGCGATCGATGCTGCTCGTCTTGCCGCCCCTCAGCAGTCCGGCGCGACACCGAACGCCAGACGGATCCTGCTGCACAATCCCTACATCAGCGCGAAGTCGTTGTTGGTCGATGCCGTCGCCAGGGCCAACCGCTGCCGGGCTGTCTATCACCCTGATGCCGGGTGGTCGACCGTGTTCGGCTTCGAGGTGGACCTTGACGCCACCGAGTTGTTGACGGCCTCGTTGTTGGCCCAGGCGGTCAACGCCATGGCTCGGCTGGGACCCCAGCGCGACGTCTACGGCCGGTCCCGCACCCGGTCGTTTCGGCACGCCTTCCTGCAGGGCTTCGCCGTTCGGATCGGTCAACGGCTTGACCAGGCGAACCGTGATGTCCTGAACACCACGACGGATCAGGAGCAGGTCCTGCCGGTGTTGGCCTCACGCGAACTCAAGGTGAGGGATGCCATGGCTGCGGCGTTTCCCAAGACTGTCAGGCAGGTCTCCTCTCTGACCAACGGCGAAGGATGGGTGGCGGGCAAAATCGCAGCCGACCTGGCATCGCTCAACGTCGCCTCCACGGCATTACCCCATGCAAGCTGACCGAACCGAGGAACCATGACGCCGACACCACCGTCATAGAGCCATGCACAGAACCCTCCTGACCCTCGTCCTGGCCATCACCCTCACCGGCCGTTTTGTCCCGGCCCTTGGTGAGGCCCTGGGGGATGACCCAAACCGTGTCGCGCTGCCAACAGGCGGTTGGATCGACGCCGACCTGCAAGGAGCGCAACGTCCGATCACCTTGGAGGAGGCAGACCAAGCCGACCAGCTGCTGATCGACAGCGGCCAGTTGCCCGGGGATCTGGCCGGCTACTCCCGGCAGTACGGCGTGTTTCCCACCGACGAGGGCGGTCAGATGGTCTTTGTGAACGCCGCGTGCGGCATCTCGCCAGACGACCCCGACTGGAGGCAACAGCAGTTTTTGATCATGGACGGGGGCGATTGTTTTTGGCACGCGAGGGAGGACATCACCGCAGGCGAAGTCTTGGCGGTCAGTGTCAACGGCGAATCGTGACGCCCCGCCAGTCCAACCAATCCTCCTAGAGGGATTCCACGAGCGCCTGCACAAGGGTCGACGCGTCCCCCACGACGGGGTCGCCGTGGCCAAACAAGACCGTGTCAAAGCCCAACCCGGCAAGCTTGCGAACCGACGCCAACCCCATCTCCATGTCGGAGGTGAAATTGGCACTGGGGCCGGTCACGCCCCCTCCGGAGCCGTTTAGTGCGTCGCCGGCCAACAACAGTCCCGCCGGATCCAGAAACGAGAAGTGGCCAGCGGTGTGGCCGGGTGTGGCGATTGCCTGCAGACCGAAAATCTGGTCACCGTCGGTCAGTGGGGTCACCGGTCGCGGAGAATTGAACGCTGGGATGTCCTCGGCTCCGGCATAGGCCACCGCATCAGGTGACCGTTCCATCACGCCACGCAGGCTTCCGGTGTGGTCATCATGCCTATGGGTGATCAGAACGTGGCCGACATCGCCCCAGCCCAGGTCAAGTGCGTCAAGGCCTTCCTCGATCGTGGCTGTGCTGCCGTTGACGCCGGTGTCGACCAGGGCCGCCTCGCCGTCCCGCGCGACAATGTATGCACTGACGATGTTCAGTTTGACACGCCTCCAGGTCACGCCGCCCTCCAACTCACCCTCGGTCGGCACCTCCGCGGGTGGATCCTCTGACGCCGGGGACGGCGTTTCCTCGGCGGGCCGGCCGGTGGACACTGACACACTCGGACTGGCGTCGTCTGACCTGCTGGCCGTGACCGTGCTGTCCGCTGCAGCGTCGGCGTTGTCGTCGGCGTCACAGCCGGTTGCCGAGACCCCAATGACAGCAAGTGTCGCTGCAGTCCGACCGAACCGCGCCAGGAACACCCGTCTGGAAATCGCTTGTGTCATACGTCAGCCCTCCAACCCCTCCACAATGTGCTGGGCGGCAAACTCAGCCCTCAGGCGGTCAGCTGCGGTGACGATGGCTGGGTCACCGCCGCGGGTGGTCGGGTCGGCGTCAAGTTCGGCCAGGCTGACGATGGCGTGCAGTCGGGCAACGTCTGCGTCAGACTCCCGCTGCTCCGCGGCCGGCAGGTCGGTCAAGGCGTCGGCCAAGTCATGCAACTGGCGCTCGGCCTGGTCAAGCAACTGTCGGTAGGCCTTGCCCGCACCAGGAACAAGGCTGTCGTCGGGGATCAGGTCCAGTCGCCCGAAGCGGGCTGTGGTGAACATCTTCATCCGAGCCTGACCCAGACGCGGTGCCTCCCGCAACAGTTGTGATGCGCCCACCGCCACCGTCCTCGCCTCTCGCAGAAGGGCGGCGCGCTCTTCAGGCGGCAGGTCGCCGACTTGTTCTTCAATGGCTCGAAGCGCCGTGGAGAAGCGCCAGCGGTCCTGCCCCGGTGCATCGACGACCGTCCCGCCGGGTACGCGGCGGGAATGCTTGAACCAAATCTCCTCCTCCAAGGCCTGATGTTGTGCCCCGGGGCTTCTGCGGGCCAGGATGCGCAGCCCAAAACCGGTCCCGACCGCGCCAACCACCCCGCTGAGGCCCGTGAGCGCCCACCATCCAAGCGCCTCCGCCGCGCTGGAGG
>JBBSNE010000279.1:0-4267 GCA_038232815.1 Euzebyales bacterium
CACGTACAGGTCCTTCATCGGGCTGGTGATCATCGCACGACGACGGAACCTGCAGAGTCGCTCCCTGCTCTATCTTGCACGACCATCTCACACATTTTCAGTCTGTCCAGGAGATACGTCCATGACCGCACCCAGCCAGGATCTGGACACCTCCTTCGTACCGCCCCCAACGGTCGAGGAGGTGGGACAGGGCATCTACGCCTATGTCCAACCCGACGGAACCTGGGGACTGAACAACACCGTTTCATCGTCGGTGACGACGGAGTGCTGGTCATCGACACATGTTTCACCGAGGCACGCAGTCGGGCCTTCATCGACACCATTCGCGACCAGACCGACGCCCCGTTGCGAACCCTGGTCAACACCCACCACCACGGTGACCACACCCACGGCAACTGGTTGTTGCCGGCCGCCACGATCGTGGGACACGAGCTGTGCCGACAGGCCGTGAAGGCCACCGGCCACACCACCACCGATCTGTTCCCCGGTGTGGAATGGGGCGAGATCCGGGTAGCCCCACCGTTCGTCACCTTCGAGGACGAGATAGCCCTGTATGTCAACGACCGTCGGATCCGTGCGATCCACCTGGCACGCCGGCCCACACGACCAACGACGTGGTGCTGTTGCTGGAGGAAGAGGGGGGTGATGTTTGCCGGTGACCTGGCCTTCAACGGCGGCACCCCGTTCGTGCTGATGGGATCGGTCGCCGGGTCGATCGAAGCCGCCGAGAAGGCCGCAGACTTGGGGGCCTCCACCATCATCCCCGGCCACGGGCCGGTGTGTGGGCCAGAGGTCTTCGGCGACAGCATCGACTACATGCGCTTCGTTCAAGACCAGGCAACCGAGGCGCAGGAGGCCGGACGAAGCCCGCTGGAACAGGCGCAGCAGGCAGACCTCGGACGCTTTGCCGATTGGCACGACGCAGAACGACTGGTCGGCAACCTGTACCGGGCGATGTCGGAATTACGCGGAGAACCACGCGGTATACCCCTCGACATGGCAGCCATCGTCGCCGACATGATCACCTTCAACGGTGGGCAGCCACTGCGGTGTGTGGCCTGATGAAGTTCGGACGGTTCTTCGATCCCGAGGGTGCCGAGCAGGTCGGCGTCGTCACCGACAAACGGGTTACGGTCCTGGAGGGTCCAGACATCTTGTCCGCCGCCGGCTTCTCGGCCATGGTCTTGGATCGGGCCGGCACTGCCGAGGAGGGGGCGACATACGACCCGGAGGCGGTCCAGTTGTTGGCTCCGCTACGACCCTCCTCCTCCATCCGCGACTTCATGGCCTTCGAAGGTCACGTGGCCAACGCGATGAAGGGTCGGGGCGCGGAGGTCCCTCCCCGCTGGTACGAGTTGCCGACCTTCTATTTCACCAACCCCCATGTGGTGCACGACCCCGACACCGACGTCGTCATGTCGCGGTCGCAGCAGCTTGACTATGAATTGGAATTCGGCGTCGTGGTCGGACGTGATCTGGCCGATGCCCAACCGGAGGAGTGCCTGGACGCGGTGGCCGGGTTCACGATCCTCAACGACTTCTCCGCCCGTGACCTGCAGTTCGATGAGATGGCGTTTGAGTCTGGGACCGGCCAAGGGCAAGGACTTCGCCCACGGCACTGGGCCCGGTGGTCGTGACCCCCGACGAACTGGGCGGGACGACTGATCGGCCCCGGGCGGCGATGCGCGCGCGGGTCAATGGTGAGGTGTGGTCACAGGGTGACGCCGACACCCTCCACTTCGGGGTGGGAACCCTGATCGCACACGCCGCACGCGACAGCGTGGTCCGGGCAGGCGATGTCATCGGCTCTGGCACCGTGACCGAGGGCTGCATCCTGGAACTGATGGTCCTGCGCCCCGACAGCGTCCACTGGCTGGGCCCCGGCGACGTCGTGGAGCTGCAGATCGAAAACATCGGCACCCTGCGCCACACCATCGTTCGACCTCGTCGCCGGGAGGAGGTTGGTGGTGAGTGAAGCCAATCATTGCGTCAACGGAGTGGGATCGAGCGAACCCTCTTCAAGGGGCACAAGGTCCGAGGGATCGATGTCGACATCACATCGTTTGATCAGCAGGGACCGAATGTCCTCCTATACCTGGGGAGGAACGTCGGAAGACGGTGGCATGCGAGGGGGATCGGACGCCATTGAGTCAAGCGTGTCTATGAGCGGCTGAGCGTACTGGAGGAACAGACGCTCTTCTTCGGCTTCATCCACCGCATCAGCCATTTTCTCCCATGTTCTAACCGATTCGGTGATTGGCTCTCGTAGTTGCTCAAAATCTCCGTCGGCGGTCAATAGCTGTTCGAGGAAGACCTCTCGGAGTTCATCCTGCCGCTTGGCGGCTTCACATAGGGACGCAGTGTCCTGAGCCGGACCAGCACATCCCACCGTAATACCTGCCAGCGCGGCTACAGCCGGCCCAACCACCCACGTATTCCTGACCAACTGCATAGGGAAAGGGTAGCCCGACGACTGGGTGGCCCTGCGGGGCCACCGCCCCGAACCGCACGTCTCAAGCCTGTGGATAACTCGGCAGGGCGAAGAGAGTAGTCGGACACAATCCGATCATGACCGACATCCCGACACTGCTGCCCCCCGACCGCACCCCACCGATCCGGACGCCGGATGACCTGCTAAGGCAATGGCAGGCCTTCATGGGTCCGCTCGGCTTTGGAAGTCGAATGCTGTGGTTCGTCTTCATCGACCACGAGGGCCATGTGATGCCCGAACTGCCGTGCATCGAAGACCTGCCCATCACGCCGGACCGACGGACACTTCGCAACGTTATCGAGATGTGCCAGGAGGTGGTTGCGTCGGTCTTCGATCCCGGCACCACCGTGGCCTTCCTGCTGACGCGACCAGGAGGCGCATTGCTGACCGCGTCCGACCGAGCCTGGGGTCAGGGCCTGGTCGGCGAAGGCCGTCGAGCGGCGCTGCCCATGCAACCCGTGTTCATCGCCAACGACGATGAGGTCCGCCTACTGGTCTGATCAGCAGTCTGCTGCCGCCCGCCACGCAGCACAGAGTTCGCCTCGACGTTCTAACTCCAACGCACCCATCCTCCGGGTCAACATCGATCGAGGAAAGGCAAGGGTGTTGTCGATTGTGGCCGCGCAGGTGGAGGGCAGCCCCTCCTCTGGCCCCAGCGGCACCTCAGTAGGGATATCGCGTACCGTACGAGTCACCGGCGCCACCAAGACCGTTCGTAGCACATCGATAGCTGCCTGGCGCGGGATGACAAGGTAGGGCCGTCCTTTTTGGTCCGGTGCCTCGCCCCACCAGATCTCCCCTTGCTGCACTGCAGTCACCACGGGTCCTCCTCGATTGAGACGATGGCGGCCGTCGTGGCCCCAGCCACCTCTTCATCGGTCTGAGGGTTGCGGCGATACCCGGCGGCGATTTCTTGGCCGATCCGCTCTCGTCGGCGGCGTGCAGCCAATTCCTCGATTGCAGCCCGCACTGCCTCAGCCTTGTTCTGAAACCCCCCCGACTCGACCAGTTCCTGAAGCGCGGCGGATGTCTGGTCGGTTAACCGGACAGCGATCTGTTCAGACATGCAAATAGCATACCACTCTGCATACCATCATTTGGGGTCGGTCCGCATCATCAATCAGCACCCCCGAGCAGGGCCATGGTCTCGGGCAGAACGGGGAGGACCCACTCGATCCCGTCGTCCATCTCGTCCCTCAAACCGCAGTCACAGGACAACAACTGACGTCCACAGGCGGGACATGGTTCCATGTCGCAACCCAGATGGTGGTGGTTGCCGGGTGTGACACCGCAATCTCCGCAGCGCGCGGCACCCCGGCGCCGCGGGGGGGTGCCACCGCTGGCGTGTCATCACGTGCCCTCGGATCAGTACCGCTTCCACGGTGCACCCTCGAGCGGTCGTCATCTCTTGGTTGCAATCTTGGCAGGGGGCCATGCTGATTCCCTTCGTCACAGGTGGAAAGATGATCATGAACCTGGACTGTGACATCACCCTTGGAGGGCCACGTGACTGAGGAAATCCCCGCCCCCGTGATCTTGAGCGGACGGTTCGCTGACGCCGTCGGGTACGCCAGTCAGATCCATCACGATCAGACCCGCAAGGGCTCCGGCATGCCCTATATCGCCCATCTGCTGGGGGCGGCGTCATTGGTCCTGGAACAGCCGGGCGTGACCGAGGACCAGGCCATCGCCGCCATGCTGCACGATGCCATCGAAGACCAACCAGACCGGACCAGTCTGGACACGATCACGCAACGCTTCGGTCCGGCGGTGGCC
>JBBSNE010000280.1:0-4243 GCA_038232815.1 Euzebyales bacterium
AATTTGACGAAGCCCGCTTGGTCGTCGCCGACGTGGTGGAGCGACACGATGTCGTAGCCCGCCTCGGCGTACTCCCCGATGGATTCGGCGAACACCTCAGGATCGGGTCCGCAGGGCACACCGTCGGCCACGTCGTCCTGAGAGACCAGCTCGACGGCCTGCTCGAAGTGGGTCGTGGTAGGCAGGATCTGCGCCAACTCGCCGGGCAGCCCGATGTTGGGCCAGGTCTGGAACAGCCGTCGACGGGCAGTGTCCACATCGGCGTCCCAGACGCACTTCCCAAGAGCCACCGCCGGGGATCCGCCGCTGCGCTGTTTGTAGTCCCCGACCAGATCGGCATCCGGGGTGGTCCCGACATAGCCGTCGCCGATGTCGACGGCCACGTCCATCGCCAACGGGCCAAAGGCAGAGACCCACACCGGAACCGGGTCGTCGGGCAGGTTCCAGACGCGGGCGTTCTCGACCAGATAATGCTGCCCGTCATGACTCTGTTCGCCGCCCTGCCACAGCAGCCGCATCACCTCGACCGCTTCAGTCAACATCTCCAGACGCACCAGCGCGGGCGGCCAGTGGTCACCCAGGATGTGTTCGTTCAGGCTCTCGCCGGTCCCGACACCCAGCACAAAGCGACCCTTCAACATCACCGCTGACGTGGCGGCCGCCTGGGCGATGATGGCGGGATGGGTCCGCACCGTCGGGCAGGTCACGGCGCTGATGACCCGCAGCCGCTCGGTGGCCGCCGCGATCCCCCCGATGACCGACCACACGAACGGGCTTGAGCCTTGCCGCTCGTGCCAGGGATGGTAGTGGTCGCTGATGGTCACCGTGTCCAGCCCCGCCTCTTCGGCCGCCCTGGCGGCGTCGACCAGTTCGGTCGGTCCCAGATCCTCACTGGACAGGTGCAGTGCAATCTCAATCATTGCGGCCTCTTTTCATCGGACGGGTGACGCCGACCCTCCGCACCCACCGCCGGCCCAAATGGCTTGTCAGGGTGGGGTACCGCGACAACGTCAAGCCCGTCGATGCCGTCGAAGTCGTCCGGGTTGCAGGTGTGAAGCGGCAGACCATTTGCCACTGCCACCGCGGCGATCATCGCGTCGTATGAACGCGCGGACGTCTTTCGTCCGACTCGCCGCAAGGACGCCGCCACCTGACCAAACGCCCTGGCCGCTGCAACATCGAACGGCAATGGTTCGAAGTCGCCCTCAGCTTGCTGTAAATGAACCTGTCGTGCTGCCCGCTGCTGTTCTGAGGATGCCACCAGTGGTCCCACCGAGAGTTCTGCCAGCGTGATTGTGCTGATCAACGGCTCGTTTGGAAGCGCAGCCGTGCTGGTCATCTGGGGTAGCAGAATGAGGGTGCTGGTATCCAGCAGTCCCTGACCACCTGGCGAGGGGTCATCCCAGGGCTGGTCGTTCACAACCGCCCGTCGATGACAGAATCCAGATCATTGCGAAGGGAGTCCGGGTCGACCTGCGGCAGGTTCCGCCACCGTTGCAGCAATTCATGGGCCGGTAGCGGGGGACGGCGCAGGGGCCGCAACTCCGCGACGGGTTTACCTGCCCGGGTGACGGTCAGTCTCTGGCCAGCCTCTACGCGCTGGACGACATCTCCGCCGCGGTTGCGAAGTTCGCGAATACTGACCGCCTCCATACCATTAGTGTATCACCGGTGATACGGTTATGAATTTCCATCTGGAGCAACTCCGGCCCACTCGAGGGCGTCAGAAAGATGTGAACCTACGACTGGTCCCAGTGGTGCTCATGGCACTGTTCATCGCAGCGGGATGTGTATTTCGCCCGTCCGCTGAGCCGTCGCATGAACCTCGGGCGGGCGCGTCGGCAACAACGTCTTCGTCGCAAGCCGACCCTGAGCCCACACCGTCGACCACCCAGGTGGAGGTGCAGTGGACCGCCTTGGAGGTACCACCAACCGCTGGGGTGACCGGCCTGGGCCATCTTGGCAACACGGTGATTGTCACTGACGGACAAGAGGTGGCTGCCCTTGTGGACCGGGCATGGCAACCGGTTCAGGACGGAGTGGTGGTGACTGATGCGTTCAGTTTGCGCGTGGCCGCCGGATTCGTGCAGCCTCTACCGGCGTCTGACCTACTGACCTACGACCACCCGTGGTGGACAGGCGCAGAGGTGGTCGAGGCCGGCTGGGGCTTTGCCGGCGAGGAGTGTGGAGGCACCGGACAAGTTGCCGTCAGTGCGTATGACCCCGTGTCGGCCCAGCGACGAGAAGAGCCGTGGCCCTTGCCACTGCCGTGCTTCGAAGGCCTCACCTCGGTGTGGACCGGCCAAGAGTTGGTGGTGTTCGTGTGGGCGTCAAAGGACGCCTGCGGTCGGGTCGACGCCCCAGAGGTCTGCACTGTCATGGCGGGTTGGCACCCTCAAACCGGTTGGGACATCCGTGGTGTCGTGCCCGATATTCGAACCGCGGTGTGGGCGGACGACCGGGTCTTGGCCGTGACTGACCAGTTACGACTGATCGAGGTCGGCTCTGACGCCACCGTCACCGACCTGGGTGCTGTGTCGGCGCCGCCGTCGCGCGACGCCGAGTGGATCCCTCGTGGCCTGGTCTTGTGGGGTGACAACGGGGGCGCGGGTCGGTTGGTTGCGCCTGATGGCGCCGAGTCGATTCTTCCACTGCCGCCCGGCGCGGCGACGGTGGGCGACGTGATCGGACTGGACGGTGACATCATCGCGCTGTCCCTTGATGACGGTGGGCAACTGCAGGCGTGGCGTGGTGTCCTGGGTCCTGTCAGGCCGACGACGGCGACGCCGCCTGTGCAGACGCCCAGTGCCGATCCCGTCAAATCTACGGCCCCCCCTCAGCCGTTGGCCGGCCCGGCGATCGTGCCCGCCGACGATCTGATCGGGGCACAGGAACGAAAACCAGTGCTGGTGGAGGGATGGGTCACCTTCTATGACGACGAGCCAATCAAGATCTGTTCGACACTGGCCAGTGCTGCGGCCACACCCAGACGGTGTGGGGACTCCGCATTGCAGGTCAAGGGACTGGGGGAGGAGTTGCTTCCACACACCGTCCGCAATAATGACCTGGTCCGGTTCACCCAAGATCAGATCCTGTTGGAAGGCACGGTGAACGACGGGGTGCTGGAGGTCACGCGCGCGCCCCCAAAGATCGACATCGACGCAACTGCTGTTGTGGAGCCTTCGGCGGCTGGGACCAGCTTCGTCGAGGTTGGCTCTGGTCGCCAGGACTTCCCGTCGCTGGGCCAGCAGGTGGAGGTGATCATCGATGTGCGACGTGGGGACCGATGGGTCGCCACCGACATCGCTTCGGCGCTGGTGGTCAAGGGTGATCCGGATGGTGAAGCGGCGTTGTATCCCTCCACCTGCCCAGACGATGGCATGTGCATTGGCGGCTTGCACCATCTGGACACCTCGGCGATGCGCCCGGGGTCGATCTACCGCTTCGACGTGCCACTGGATGGCGGTGTCGGCAGCGTGGTTGTCACGTTGACCACTGCCCCCGCCGATGACCAACCGCGTCCTTTCTGACCGAGTAGGTTTTGTCGGATCTAGCGCCCGTCGGCCTCATAGGCCTCGGTCAGCAGCTCAGTTAGGTCCGGGGTCAGGTCGTTGGGGTGGTGCAGGTTGTAGACGTGGTGGTAACGGCTGCCCTGCCGGATGACCTTGCGGCTGGGTTCTGGGCGGGTCACCTCCCGGGTCAATTTGAGCGACAGGGCGGTCCACTGCGTCATGGTTCGTAGCTGGGCAAAGCTGCTCCGCCGCTTGATGAACAGGCCGACTTGGACCGGCTCGACCCATGCCTCGGGCAATCTGTCGACCACCTCGACCAGCCGCTCGGCCACCGGGCGTTCATGGGGTGGGGAGGTGTCCAGCCACTCGTCCAACGACATCGCCGGTGAGCAGACATGACCGGCGTTGTGTCGTCCGAATCTGCGGTCGCATTCGGGGCAGGTCCAAGCGGGGTTGCTCGTCATGGGCCCGTCATGACATGCCCGTCATGGCCTGCCCGTCACAGCGTGCCCTGCACGTAGGCCCGACCGATCACGAAGGCCATGCCGGCGCTGAGCAGTCCGGCCAGGGTCAACAGCGCGGTGACCCGTGTTTGGGTGACGGGATTGCGCCAGGCGACCCAGCCCGCGGCCATGAACAGGCCCAGCGGGATCAGTCCGCCGACGTAGTGGATGTACAACTGCGCCACGCCCAAACCCTGGTCCAACAGCTTGATGCCGATCAGCGCCTGC
>JBBSNE010000281.1:0-4239 GCA_038232815.1 Euzebyales bacterium
GCGTCTTGTTCTTCGTTGTCCAGGTCGACGCCGTTGTCGACGCGGGCCACGATTTCACATGTCGCAAACAACTGCTCAAGCTCGGCGTCGTCCCAATCTCCGATGACTATGGCGTGGTCGGCCTCGGCAGGCGGCGGGCCCCACCACCACCAGCCGTTGTGCGGGCTGACCACCGCAGGCACCGGGTGTCCTCGGCGTCGGGCCGCCTCAAGTGCTCCTGCTTCGCCATAATTCGCGGCCAACGTCACGGCGTTCTCGGGAAGGCCGGCGGCCGCCCGTGTCACGCTGTCGACGAGGGCGGGCCAACCCACCTGCTCGCCGGCGTCATAATTGACCGCGACAACGGGCTCCAGCGCGTCCGGCGGCAGCAGCGGCAACCCGATCACCATCGAGATCGCCAGCTGAACCACTGCCAGGCCACCAGCCAATAGTGGCCGCCACCCACCTCGTCTGAGCCAGCGGGTGGTCGGTGCCGCGCCTGCAGCCAGCACAGCCGGTGCCAAACCCAACAGGTAGTAGGGCTTTCCACCGGTGACGGTCACCAGCAACACCAGTGCCACAACAGCCACCGCGAGATACCGATGTGCCCGGATCCGCGGGTCGCGTACCAACGCCCTCAACCCGGCAATGGCGACCACAAAAATCGGGGGTCCCAGCAGCAGCACCTGGAACGGCACGATAAGCCAACGTTCGCTGGACGTCCCCGAGCCTCCGGCAGCGATCGCTGCTGACAACGCCAACTGTGGCCATCCGTTGGTGGCTTGCCACCATACGTTCGGCAGGGCAATCAGCGCTGCGATGCCTGCCCCAAGCCATGGGGCGGGCCGCCGCAAGATCTGCCTCGGACCGGCGACAATCACCCCGACGACAAGAGCTACGACAACAAGCAAGGCAATCAGCTTGACCTCTAAAGCGATACCAAGCACCAGCCCGGCCAGCAACCAGGACCACCAAGCGTCGTTGTTGACGGACCGCACGAACAGCCACACACAAGCGGAGGTAAGGGCCACATCGAATACGGTGGTGGAAAACAGGTGGCTGATCACGAACAGGGCTGACATCGACGCGGTGACGCCTGCCGCCATCACCTGCTCTCCTCGCGTAAGGCCGAACTCACGTGCGGTCAAGGCGGCGATGACTGGCACAAACGCACCCACGGCTGCTGGCACCAGACGAAACGCCCAGATCTGGCCACCGACCAGGTCATACCAGGCGCGCGCCAACAGCGGAACCAGAGGCGGCTGGTCGGCGTAGCCGAACGCGGGACGGCCCCCTGCGGCAACGAAGTACCACTCGTCGCGATGCAAGCCGTAGCGCCCACCGAACGTTGCCAGCAAGATCAGCAGGACAACCATGACGGCCCAGACGCCAACTGGAATGGGCCGTCGGCCTCGATCAACGGTCGCGGCGTCAGAAGTCACCCCTCACCCAGGTGTTTCAGCGCCTCGCGTTGGGACATGGGACTCAGCACTTCGGCATGGGCGGCGACGAACTTGCGGACCGCCAATGGGTCGGTGCGCGCATGTTGGCGCAATGCCCAGCCGATGGCCTTGCGGATGAAGAAGTCGGTGTCCGAAGCGCGCTGGGTGCAGTAGGCGAACAACCGCTCGACATCGGTGTGCTCTTTGGCCGTCAACTGGGACAACAACGCCGCGCGTGCAACCCAGATGTTGTCCGAGAGGATCCACTGGTCCATGACGCCCAGACCGCCCCGCTCGCGCAAGAATGGTCCGATCGCACCCCCGGCCAGGGCATCGACGGTGTCCCACCACGACTTTGTGGTGATGAACTCTCTGCTTACTTCGATGAATGGCGGGTCAAGGCGTCGGTAGTGCTTGCGCAGATAATCTACTGCGAAGTACTGAAACTCTCGCTGCGGCCGGTCCCAACAGTCGCGCGCGACCTTGATCTGGTAGTGGTGGGCCGGACGGGAGGGACCACGGCCGGCCACCTCTCGATCCAACACCCTGCGCGACCTCGCCTGGATGCCGTGGAAGTCGAACTGGTCACGCATGTAGGCCGACATGTGGGTGGCCTTGGATTCGTCGGCGTGTTCGTCATAGGCCTCCGCCAGTGCTGCCACCAGCTCGGTCGGACTCATGACGCGGGGACCGCTCCCGTCACCGCACACGCCGCCACACTGATCCCATCGGCCAATTGCTCGGCGGGGGGCCGCCCGGCCAGCCGTGCAGCCAGGAACCCGGCAGTGAACGCATCACCCGCCCCGACGGGATCGATCCCGATTGCCCCGACTTCGACGAGCGGTTGTTGGAGGACAGTTGTGCCGTCAGACCATATCGCCCCGTCGGGTCCGCATGTGACGACGGCTTCTCCTGTGATCCCGCCAAGGTGTCGAGCGGCCTGAACGGGTTCCTCCTGCTGGCTGAGGTATCGTGCCTCGGCCAGGTTCGGGGTCAGCAGTGCCTGCGTCGGCAACCAGGACAAGAATGCGTCGCGACCAACGTTGGACAACGGCGCGGTTGAGGAGGGGTCCACGCTGACGGCAACACCTGCGTCGGCGGCCTGACGCAGTGCCTCCAGCCCCGCCGCACGGGTGTTGGAATGCAGCAGTATGTAGCCGCTCAGGTGCAGATGGGTCACCCCGTCCAGCCATCCCATTGGTAGATCTGCGGGCGACAGGTGCCCTGAGGCACCCCGATCGGTGAACATGTCACGTTCATCACCGGTCACGACGGCCACAACCGTTCCCGTGGCCACGTGGGGGTCCTCGGCAAGGCGCGTCTCAACGCCTGCGTCCTGCAACGACGTGATCAGCCCTTGTCCGATCACATCCGCACCCACCCGTCCGAGCAGCCGCACTGCAACCCCGAGTTTTGCCAGCCATGTCGCGGTGGACGCAGCCGACCCGCCCGGCCGCCAGTTGATGTCGGCGGCGGTATCGCTGGCCTCGCGCCGTGGCCCGTGTGCCGCCACGACCGCGTCGATCAGGACGTCGCCGACCACCGCGATCAACGGTCGGCCAACGACATCGCGACGTCAGCGGCCAAGGCCGCGTTTCGTTCGACGACGTCGATGTTCACGCGCAGGCTCTCGCCGTTGGTCGAGGTGTGAAAATGATCCAACAAGAACGGCGTCACCTCCTTGCCGGTGATGCGTTGGGACTCAAGCAGTGCCAACCCTGAATGCAGCACTCGGTCGTGTTCAATCGGATCCAGCTGGGCGGCTATCGGAATGGGGTTTGCCAGGACCACGGCCCGGTCAGCCAGGGCAATCAGGTCCATGGATCGGACGACCTCCGCGGCCTGCTCGGCGGAGGACACGGTCCAGTCCAGCGGCTCCCCAGAGCTGTGCAGATAAAAGCCTGGGAACTCCGTGGTCTGATAGCCCAGCACCGGTACGCCCAGACTCTCCAGTCGCTCCAACGTCGCGGCCACGTCAAGGATCGATTTCACCCCGGCGCACACCACCACGATGGAGGTGCGGGCCAGCGCCGCCAGGTCCGCGGATTCATCCCAGGAATCACGGGCCTGGCGATGCACCCCGCCCAGCCCGCCGGTGGCGAACACCTTGATGCCGGCCATGGATGCCAGATGGGCGGTCGAGGCCACGGTCGTCGCCCCTGTCCGGCCGGTTGCCATCGCCGGCCCCAGATCCCTGATGCTCAGCTTGGCCACATCATCGTCAGTGGCGATTCGCTTCAACGAGTCGTCGTCAAGGCCGATGCGGGGCTGCCCGTCGATGACGGCGATGGTGGCCGGAATAGCACCAGCTTGACGTACGATCTTTTCCAGACGGATTGCCACGTCCAGGTTGTCACCACGGGGCAGACCATGCGCAATCAGCGTGGATTCCAACGCAACGACCGCCTGTCCCTCATCAAGGGCCTGGGCGACCTCGTCGGTGATGGCTGGGGACGGGGTGTTCATGTGGCTGGTTCACCTTCCACGATTGCTCCGGCTTGGCGCATCTGATCCAGCGCGGCCTGTGTGTCGCCCTGTTTCAACTCCACGGCGGCGGTTGCATCGGCAAGGACGGTGACGTCAAAGCCCAGGCGGCGGGCGTCGGCCACCGTGGCGTTGACGCAGACATCGGTGGCGATGCCGACCACGACGATATGCCTGATGTCGTGCTGTTTCAGCAGTCCAGCCAATTCCGTGGCAGATTCCTCGCCGGATTCGGGGTCTCGGACGCTGAACCCGGAATAGCCGTCGCCCCCATCGGTACCCTTCGTCACCACGTCCCCGCGGATTGGCAGATCCGGATGGAACGCCGCCCCCC
>JBBSNE010000282.1:0-4232 GCA_038232815.1 Euzebyales bacterium
GAGGAAGTGGTGACCCACGTCCGAAAGCTCACATCGGTCTTGGACATCCCGCTGAGTGTGGACGCTGAAGATGGCTACGGTCACGGCCCTGCCGAGGTTGCCGGCACCGTCCAGTCGCTGGCTGCTGCGGGGGCCGCCGGGTGCTCGATCGAGGACTACGACGCCTCCACCGGACAGATCCGACCGCTGGGTAAGGCGCTGGACCGGGTCCGGGCTGCCCTGGATGCGGCTGATGGCATGGTTGTGACCGCCCGCTGCGAGCATCATCTGTATGGGGTGGACAACCTGGATGCCACCATTGAGCGCCTGGCGATCTTCGCCGACGCCGGCGCGGACTGTGTGTATGCGCCAGGGTTGGTCGACCCGGCGGCGATGGGCCGGGTGGTCGCTGAAGTGGGGGCCCCGGTCAACGTCCTGGCCATGCCGGCCGGACCGACAGTGGCTGAGCTGACGACGCTCGGGGTCCGGCGGGTATCGGTCGGATCGTGGCTGGCAATGGCTGCGTATGGCTCGGCACTCGAGGCCGCCCAGACGTTGGCCGCCGGTCACGGGATCAGCGCCGACCTACCCCGGCCACCGCGCGACGTCGTCGCCACCGCATGGGGGAGCTGACCATCCGGGTGCCTGCCCATCCCACGCCATCGCTGGAGTCAATTCAGTTGTGTCCATCCACCTGACCCGTCACCCGTGGCGGTAGAGGTCAAACAACATGCGATGGCGCCAGTCGTGTTGGCAGTGTGTGTGACTCATAACAACGAGGGCTGCCGTACCGTCGTAGGAGCTCCATCATGGGTGTGGCTGGTGGGCGTCTTGTCGGTGCGCGTTTCGTCGGTGAGTGGCCGCGGGCTGGCAGTGGTTCTTGGCGGGTTGGCGGCGCTACCGACAGGCCTTGACTCGGTCCGTGGCACAGATGTCTTGTGGTCGGATGGTTGATCTTCGGCCAGGACGACATCCAGGTCGGTGATCCATTTGCGGTTGCCGGGCGGTCCGGTCAGCCGGTGCGACCCGGCAGATTTCTTGCGGTGGTGGTACGGACACAGCCAAGCCAGATCGACGATGGCGGTTTGATGATTGAAGCTCCAGCCCGTGATGTGATCGATCTCGAGCAGGTGATCGCTGGCACAACCGGGAACTTCACAGCAATAGCCGCGTGCTTGGAGGGCGGTGTATTGATGCGCGGTGGCTTGCCGTCCCAGGTGCACCACGGTGCGGATGTCGACGGCGTCGCGAATCACATAGGCCAGATGAGCACTTGCTATCTGTTCCTTGGCGACCGCCAATGGCACGTCCCCGACCCCGTCAATCCAACATCGCTCGCCATCGTGCAGGCGCCCCCGGACCAGGGCGACGCCGTCCACGTGAATGATCACTTTGGTCTGGCGGCCGTGTGCTACACCGGCGACCCCATCGAGGTACGGCTGCCAGGCATCATCCACGTCCGGCGGGCCGCCTTCATCGCGGGTGCTGGGTTCAGCACCTTGTGGGCGGCCCGCGTTCGCCGCGAGGTCCGAGCCTTGTCGAGGTGCCTGGCCGCGATCATCGGGTTGCGAACCAGGGGCGCCGTCAGGTGCACGGCCGGCCGGTACATCCTCAGCATCGGTCTGATCATCGCCGTCGCCTAGACCGCTGGCATTGTAGGGACCATCGGTGTTGGCTTGACCTGCGGCATCGCGTGGACCGTTGGGGTAATCCGAACTTTCAGAGTCACCCTGACGGGCAGTGTCGTCTGGCCTTGAGGCTGGGTCGTTGCAGTCGGTTGGGCTGCCGGTGTCAGGATGGGTGCCGCCCTGGGCGTTGTTATCGGCCCGGCCGTCGCCCTTGGGATCGGAGGACGCGTCCTGTTCAGACCTGTCATTTGGATGTGGCCCTTGACCCTGGACACGTTGTCGGGACCGGTTCGATGCAGTACTGCCTGGGGCGGTAGGCCGGTAGGCACCGTGTTCCAGAGTGGCCACCATTGCGTCAAATAAGTAGCACGCGGCGTCCTCGCGCCGGCCGGAGGCATGCGCCGCCTTGAAGATCCGATCATGCGCCCCACGCAGCGCGGCTTCGATGCGGGCCCCGACGTCCGCAGGGCCCGACAGGCTGGCCCGCCACTCGCCATCGCTTTCAGTCCAACTGCGAAACGCCCGCCGCTGATGATGACGGGTGCGGGTGCGGTCAGGGTCGGCGTCGGCTGCAAACTTGATGTTGCGGGCCTTTTTACGCAACCCGACCAGCGAGTCATCCCGGGCGGAGTCCAACAACTCCTCGGCCGCGTCTGGATCAGCGTTCACCGCGTCGGCCACAATCGCCGCTTGGTCGGCAGACAGCTCCCCCTCAGTCACGGCCTTCTGCGTTTCGGGTTGGTCCAGTATCTTGTTGGAGGTCGACAGCTGGTCTTTGGCACGCCCCTTGGATGTGCCCGAAGCCTTGGCCAGATAATCCTCGGCGCTGCGATGCCCGGCTTTCTTGTGACACCCAGACTCACTAACCCTGCGGGCCATCAAGGTCGTCGCCCCGTCGATCAGCCGTTTGCATTTGGCCAGGGAGGTCATGACCGCGTCGACATCGCCATCGGCGATGGCGTCGGGGTCCACACGACGTGTTGTGGAGCCGACGATGACGGCAAGATCCGTCAGCTCCTCCACGGTCGCGGTTGTCTCGTTCATTCGAACAAGTGTACTGTAAATGGAGAGCCAAAACCGTGTTGTCCACAAGGTTGGACGATCTTTCCGAGGGGCCAGAAGTGTTGTCAACCTGTGGGGGCTGGGTTGCCTTATGACTTCCGGCCCGGGTCGCTTCGAGGACGATTTGTCCGACACGGTCCTACGATGACCACATGGGCAAACCCGCCGCGGTCGTGTTCGACATCGGCAATGTGCTGATCGGGTGGGACCCTCGTCCGGCAGTGGCGGCGGCCGTTGGCGACGCGGAGGCTGAACGGTTCCTAGCCGACGAAGACTTTGACTTCCCCGCGTGGAACCACGAACAGGACGCCGGTCGCACCTGGGGTGAAGCCGAGGCAGTCGGCATCGATAGCCATCCGCACTGGAGGGAGCACCTTCTGTCGTACCGCCGTCACTTCGATCGCTCGATGCTTGGCCCGATCGACGACACCGTGTCATTGCTCCGTGAGTTGCACGCGGCCGGGACCCCATTGTTTGCGTTGACGAATTGGTCGGCTGAGCTGTTCCCGCTGGCAGTGAAGCGATTCGACTTCCTTAGGTTGTTCCGCGACATCGTGGTGTCAGGTCAGGTGGGCCTTGCCAAACCAGACCCCGCCATCTTCGCTCTGCTCGCACGGCGAACCGGCCTTCAACCCGGGCAGTGCATCTTTGTCGACGACAGCCCCCCAAATGTCACGGCCGGGGCTGCCACCGGGTTCGACGCGATCTTGTTCCGCGATGGCGAACAGCTACGACGCGAGTTACACGACCGAGACCTTCCCGTGCGCGTCCACTGAGGTCAGCCCCCGGTGACTACCTCGCCTGATCCCAGCCGGCAAGGGTGGACCTGGATCGGTGACGGAGGAGGGCAACACCGCCAACCATCACACCTAGGACGGCGACAAGAATGGTGGGGACACCACCAGGAATCTGCTCGGACAGCGGTGACCGGTCGCGGACTGCCGAGACAGGCGCCTCCTCAACCGGTGGCTGGGCCCCAGGCGCTTCATCAATCGGGGCACTGACCTCCGTCGGTGGATCGGTCGGCTGGACCCCGTAGGCGGCCTCCTCCGACGGCTGGACGCCGTTGACGCCGACGGCCAGGTCATAGGTCAACTCGCCCGCGGGGGTGGCCACGTCGATGTAGGTCAGCCAGGCCTCATCCGGGATCCACTCCGAGGCCTCGTCGTCGCGCAGGTCGGCCAGCAGGGACCGGGATGCCGGTTCGGACACGGCGATGTCAAGCCCGTCGTGGGGCAACAGGCGGGGGCGTTCTGGCGTCAGCAGGAAGATATCCGCCTCGACGATCTCCTCGTCCGGCTTGTCGAACGTCAGGATCTTCAACGGCACCCACGGGGCGTCAAGCGGCATTTCAAAATGCACCGGGGTCCCGTCGCCCTCCTCACGGGCCAAGTCCTGGGCCCGTTCAAGGTCATAGCGCACCGCGGCAAAGATCGGGCTGCGGTCGGCGTAGAAGTCCAGCATCTCCACCGCATCGTCGGCGATCCCCAGGTCGAACCCGTTCTGTTCTGCCCAATCGAAGACCGATGCCCCACCCCCGGACAGGATGGTGATGTCCAGCGC
>JBBSNE010000283.1:0-4223 GCA_038232815.1 Euzebyales bacterium
CCGTCGCTGCTGAGTGTCTACGGGGTGACCCCCAGGTTTCACGACAGTCTGGTCATCGCAGTGTCGCAGTCGGGCCAGTCACCCGACGTGGTGTCGGTCCTTGCCGCCGCCGCGGCACAAGGGCAACCGACCCTTGCGATCACCAACGATGTGGCCTCGCCGTTGGCGGCCGAGGCCGGCATGGTCATCGACCTGCGGGCCGGAATTGAGACAGCGGTGGCGGCCACCAAGACGTATGTCAACTCGTTGATCGCCCTTGCCCTGGTGTCAGTGGCCTTGGACGCCGCTACCGATCCCGCGCAGAACGTTGCCGAGCAGTCGCTGGCCGAACTGGGCGACATCCCCGCCGTGTTGCAGGCAGCCCTGGATGCCGGCGGCAGGGAGTTGCCCGCCGGGCTGGTCGACACCCACCATCTGGTCGTCAGCGGACGGGGCCTGAACTACTGCACCGCGTTCGAGGTGGCCTTGAAGGTCCGTGAGCTGACCGGTGTCCGCAGCGAAGCCTTCTCGCCCCCCGACCTGCTGCACGGCCCAATCGGTGCGGTGGACCACCGTTCCGCGGTCCTGTTGGTGGCCCCGTCAGAACCCAGTGTGGACAGCCAACGGGCCTTGGTTCCGGCGCTGCGGCGACGGGGCGCGACGCTGATCGCGATGACCACCGACCCGGAGTTGTCAACACAGGTGGATCAGGTGATTGCTCTGGGGGCGCAGCCGGCCGCCTGGTTGACCCCCATACCGACCGTGGTCGCAGGCCAGGTGTTGGCGCTGCGTTGGACCGCCGCCCTGGGGCTGGATCCCGACCAGCCCGCGGGACTGGCCAAGGTGACCCGTACCCGGTGACAACCGCGTTTACAGTGGTGGATCATGAGCGAGCCGCGGTCCATCAGCGCGATCACGCTGACGGTCACGGACATGGACAGGTCGTGTGCGTTCTACGCCGCTCTGGGCTTCAGGCTGCGGTTTGGCGGGCCGGGTACCCCGTTCACCTCCTACGGTGTGGGTCAGGGCTATCTCAACCTGCAGCGGGTCTCGTCGGCTCCGGCTGGTGGCTGGGGGCGGGCAATCATCTACGTCGATGACGTCGACGGGACGTACGAACGCGCGACTGACGCCGGCCTTGCGCCGCTGTTCGCACCTCGCGACGCGGCGTGGGGTGAGCGCTACTTCCATATTGTGGACCCCGCCGGCCACGAGCTTTCGTTCGCGCGCCCCCTGAAGGATTAGCTCTTACGCCCGCTGTTCGCCAGCTTCCTCATGCCCCTGGCAGCCTTCCGACCCAACCTGTCCAGACTTCGAGGACTGTCAAGAGGATTTCTGACCGGGTCGGCCCGCTCGATGGCGGCGTTCAACTCCGCTCCCATGAGCAGCGAAATCGACTGCAGCCAGACCCAGACCAAGATGGCCAACGGCGCCGCCAGTGCTGCATAGATTGAATCGCCCTCAAAGGCGCGACCGGTGTAGGTGCGCAACCCGACACTGGCAAACAGCCCCAAAACCGTTGCCAGCACCGCCCCGGGCACATCACGTTTGAACGGTGTGCGCCACGGGGTCGCGTAGTGGAACAACAGGGTCAGAAGAGACGCGATCAGGCCGAAGGACACCGGCCAGTACAGCACTGCCCACAGCTCGGTCAACTGCAAAGTGTCAAAACCCATCCTGGTCTCCAAGACCTCTCCCAGCTGAGGGCCGGCCACAACCAGCGGGATGACCGGCAACGCCAATACCAGCCCCACGATGGTGAAGACAAAGCCCATCAGACGCGCCAACCACGACGGTCGCGGTTCTTGCATGCCATAGGAGATGGCCACAGCGTGTACCAGGACGTGAAACACGCGACTGATCAGGTACACCGTCACCAGGAAGGACAACGACAACAGAGGCGAGGGGCCGTCGGTCAGCAAACCGTCCAGCGTCGGCGTGATCACCGCGTCAACCGTCGTGTCGCTGAACACTCCGCCGGCCAGTTCTCCGATCCGGGCGATCAACCGATTGCGGACATCACCACCGATGCGGTCACCCACGAGTCCCGCAAGCGCAGCAGTTGCCAGAAGCAGGGGCGCAAGACTCAACAACACCCAGAACGCAAGCTCGGCGGCCATACCGGTCACACGGTCCTTGCCGGCCTGTCGCAACGCGTCCAGCGCTACTGGGACCCACGCGTGCATGCGCCGGGGCAGGCGTTGGATCAGGCGGTCTTGCAATGACACCCCGCCAACGCTACCGGACGGCCCAAACCCGCAGGAGCGTGTTGACCGTGGGGGTGGCCCGTCGTCAACTGGGGCGCGAGACACCCTGTTGCGGATGATGCTCCGCCAATGGGGTCGTTGCCGGTGGTTCGCCACGCCGACCCGCGCTGCGGGCTGCGACGGCAATACCCACCTCCCCCACGATCAGGACCGACACAAGGTCGGCGACATGCAGTCCGTGGTTCGGGCTGAGCGCAATGATCACGGGCCCCTCCACTGCGCGGTTCACGCCCATCCACAACACCGCGGCACTGACAAGGCAGGCCACCGTGATCAGGCCGGGGCGACGCACGGCCTGAACAGCAGTCAGAACCAGCACCAACAGCGCGAACACAGCAACAAGCATCCCGTCAAGGATAGGTCGACCGCGAGCATCTCCACGGGACACCCCAGGTCGAGAACGCACCTGACCATCGGGACGTCTGTCCGTAAGGCCAAGGACACCCGCCGATGACCACCGACAAGGTTGGCCCCGCACGATTACGCCGAACTTCTTTGAGGAGATGCATCATGCGAAACCGAATGTCAGCCATTGCCCTTGCCGCCTTGCTGGCCGTGGCCGGCGCTGCCTGCACCGACGACGCCGCCGACCCAGTTGACCCGGCTGCCGCGACAGGCGACCCATTGGCCCCGACCGCTGACCCACTGGCCCCCACAGTCGACCCGGCGCTGGAGCCTACCGAATAAGCCTGTCACCATTTTGAGCAATACGTCGCCCCGCCCCTCATCCGGGCGGGGCGATGCCATGCGGTTAAAGTTGGGGCATGCGGAGTCGACGATCCGGCGTGGGTGAAGCCGCGGCGATTGACCGTACGATCTGGTGGGAAGAGGACGACGTCGTGGTTTTGGACCAGACGCAGTTGCCCCACACCGAACGCACCGTTCGGTGGCGCACGGTCGCTGATGCGGCGGCAGGGATCGCCACCATGCAGGTCCGGGGGGCGCCGCTGATCGGGGTTGCCGCAGCCCATGGAATGGCGTTGGCGATGCAGCGGGACCCCGCACGTCTTGACCCGCCCCACCGGCAACTGGCGGCGACCAGACCAACAGCCGTCAACCTGCGCTGGGCCTTGGACCGGGTTCGCCGGTCACTCAGCGACATCGAGGTCGACAAACGCGCTGCCGCTGCACGCGAGTTGGCCGTCGCGATGACCGAGGAGGACGTTGCGGCCTGCCGCAGGATCGCAGAGGCGGGTCTTCCGTTGCTGCAGGACCTGCACGACGAGCACGATCGTCCGGTCAACGTGTTGACCCACTGCAACGCGGGGTGGCTTGCGTGTGTGGAATGGGGCACGGCCACTGCCCCCATCTACCTGGCCCACCAGCAGGGCGTACCGGTGCATGTCTGGGTTTCAGAAACGCGTCCGCGAAATCAGGGCGCATCGTTGACTGCCTGGGAACTGGGGCACCGTGGGGTGACGCATACCGTCGTGGTCGACAACGCTGCGGGCCACCTGCTGCAACACGGCCTGGTCGATGTGGTCATCACCGGTGCCGACCGCGTGGCCGCCAACGGTGACGCGGCCAACAAGATCGGCACCTATCTGAAGGCCGTGGCCGCAGCTGACACCGGGGTGCCGTTCTACATTGCCGCGCCGGCCTCGACCTTCGACCCGGACTGCGCGGACGGCGCTGCTGTTCCCATCGAAGAACGCGCGACCGAAGAGGTTCTGCAGTTCGCTGACCGCGCGATTGCCCCCGCAGAAACGCCTGCGCGGAATTGGGGATTCGATGTCACCCCGTCCAAGCTGATCACTGGTTACATCACAGACCGCGGTGTGCTGAACGGTCGGGAACTGGGTGCGGTGCTGGACGTCGAATCCTTGCGTGGGTGACTCGCAGCGCCGCTCGGCGGCCAGTCGGCTGGTCCACGCCGCCCGACTGCTTGACGACAGCGGTCTGAACGTCAACGCGTCCGGCAACCTCAGCATCCGCGTGGACCGCCAGGTATTGGTGACCCCCAGTGGAATGGCGCCG
>JBBSNE010000284.1:0-4205 GCA_038232815.1 Euzebyales bacterium
CGGGCCAGGGTCAGGTAGTCGGCCATCCGGTCGCTGCGTCCCGATCGCCGCTCGTGCAAGGTCTGTACCGTCTCCAACAGGTCGGGGATGGCGGCGCGTGCACGCGCTCGCAGCAACTCGGCCTGCGACGGACCGTCAGGTGAGCCGACGAACCAGCGACGCAACCCCTCCCATTCCTCGCCCAACCGGTGCTGGTGATCCGCGACGACGTCGTCGGTCTGGCCAAGCGGGGTGGCGGTGTCGTGGTCGGATGCAACGGTTGCGTCGCCGGTCGGTGCGGTGTCGGCGGCGCGGCGCCCGGCTGCCGCTGCCAGGACCCGATCGATCCCCAGTTGCTCCAAGGTGTCCATCTGGCCGCCGATCTGGCCCGAGGCGACGACCAGGTCGCCGATGAACCGTTCCAGGTACCCGATCAGGCCGTCTTTGTAGGCCAGGAACCCCTCCTCACCCTCGGCGGCGGTGTCGATGGACCGGGTGAGGGAACTCATGAACGCCGCGGCGTTGTCTGCCAGTGAGGAGAACACGGTGTCGAGGTCACGCAGGGTCGCGGCGGCGCGGGCGGCGTCGACGTGCTCTGCTTCGGCCAGCCCGATCAAGACGGCCAGGCCGGTGCGGATGTCCTCAAGCGCCACGGTTTGCAGTTCGGCGCGGCGGGCCAGTATCCCGGCGTAGGCGGCCATGCCGGCCTCCACCGCCTCACCGGTGCGGGTCAGGGAGTACAGCATGCGCCGGCGGGTGAACTCCTCCACCGACGTGACCCGTGTGGTGTCCGGGGCGGGCCGCAGGTTTCCCCAGCCCGCAAGTTGGTCCAGTTCGGCGATCAGGCCGTCCGTGGGCGCCTCACCGAGTTGACGGGCGACATCCTGGGGACGCAGGTGGACGACGTAGTTGCGGCGGGCGTCGGCGAAGGCGGTGAGGATCCGGCGGTACCGATCGGCCTTGGTGGCGGTGAGGTGGGCGAAGCCGCTCCACTGGGTGAGGACCGGGTCGGGCTCGACGTGCATGATGGGCCCTGATTCTATGGGACCGGTCCCCCGACTTGCAGACGTCCTCGGCGGCGAGGCGTTGGCATGGCTGCGAGCACGCGTACGGCGACGGATGGAGTGGGGACAGCCGTTGACGGGATCGGTGTCTTTGTCCGACCCGACCGAGGCCCAGATCGCGGCTGCCGCCCGCCTGCTGGGTCGGCCGTTCAGGTCCGTCAGGACACTGCGCGTGGAATTGGACCAGGTCGGCGACGTGCTGCATCATGCGGGCCTGGCCGTCGACATCGGGTCGGCGGTCGCGGCCTTGGACGGGCCGCTGACCGATCGGGCGGATGCCCGTCGGCAGCTTGAGGCCCAGTGGTCGGACATCTTCGACACCCTGCGTCGGGCCCTGTCCGACCACGCAACGTCCGACCAGGCGCCTGTCGAGGACACCACAGGACCGCAGACAAGCGCGAGGGGTGGAAGGGGAGCGGAGCCCCCCTGGACGGGCACGGCGACAGTTCCCGAGTCTGGCCTGGCCGAGGAGTGGGTCGACGAATGGGTCGCCAGGGTGCAGTCCTCCGGGCTGCTCAGGCGGTTGGTCCACAGCGACCCACACGCCGGGCAAACAGTGGCCGGGGAACTGGTCACGGTGATGGCCGCCCTACCGGCACCACAGGTCTTCCGCAGCCGGTTCGCAGCGGAGGTCCTCGGCGACGCCCATGCACTGGACCGCGGACCGCTGGCAACGCTGGTCCGCTCGGCGATCAAGGCCAGGTTCGGCATGCCGGTGCTGCCGGGCGCGGAAGGGCGGATCGAGACGTGGGCCGCTGCCGGCATCCTGGTCGGGGACCTGACCAGCACGGTGCTGGTGGCCGGGTTCGACGGTCCACCGCGGGTGTGGACCCTGCGGCAACTGGCGCGTGCCGAGGTTGACCTGGGGGTCGCCGACAATCGGACGGTGTGGGTCGTTGAGAACCCGACCGTGGTTGCCGAGGCCGTCGAGGCGCTGGGGCAAGGATGCCCGCCCCTCGTCTGTGCCAGCGGCCAGCCCACCGTGGCAGTGCTCAGATTGCTGCGGTCATTGGTGCCGCTGGCCCGATCGGTGTGGTATCACGGCGACTTCGATTGGGACGGGCTCAGAGTCGCCAACCGGCTGATCCAGCGGCTGGGTGTGCAGCCATGGCGCTTTCGTGCCGACGACTACCGAGCGGCGATCGACGCCGGGCGGGGCGGGGTGACGCTGCGGCGCAACCGGGAGGTCGAGGCGACCTGGGACCCCGCCCTCGGGGCCACCATGCGATCCACGGGCGTCGCGGTCGAGGAGGAAGCCGTTCTGGACGATCTGCTCACCGATCTCAAAGCCGACTCAGCGGCCTCCGCCGGAGACTGTCAACCTTCCCGAGGCAACTATTTTGAATGATTTGTGAGTTTGCGGTCGGTGTCGGGGGTTTGTGGCGGCGCGGCCGAAGTGCACGTCAGAGGGAGTATGCAACCGGGCTCGCCCTATGACTACACGACCTTGGCTGCAGGAAATTTGCGCGATTGGAGGATCCGACCATTCGTAGTCGGAGGTTGCGTGCAAAAGATCCCGCAATCCGTATGTTTGCCTATCGCATATCGATGTCGATATTGACCATCCGTCAGGATGCCGATCAGCACGCCGAACTGGAGGCCGTCGCCCAAGTTGAGGGCGTGCCGGTCTCTCACATCGTGCGTGATGCCATTGCCGAATCGCTGCACAAACGGCGAAACGACCCCGAGTTTCGCGATCGACTGCGTCAACATTTGGAGGACAACCGTCGCATCCTGGAGCGCCTGGCCGACCAGTGATCCAATATCTCGACCTCGCCGACTTCCTGCTCAGAGCAGAGGCCGTCTTGGGCATCGACGCAGAAACGCTGTACCTGCAAGCAGAGATCACTACCTGGCAATGGCAGCCTCGGACCAGTGACGGTCCCTACCATCAGACGTGAAAGCGGGCACCGGCTGTTACCACGTCGACACCGATCGTACGACTTCATCCGGTGATGAGACCGTTGCCACTCTGATCGCCCTTGCCGCCGGCGACCTCCCATTTTGTAGGAGGGGTGCCACCCGGATTGCCACATACAGTTTCCGAATGACCGATGCATGGATGTCGACTTGACCGGCGGTGGGAGCTCTGGAGCCCCACGTATGCAAGCGTTGAGTTCACGCAACGCATCGCCCAACCGCTTGAGGTTGACAGCGCTGTTTTCTGTCACCACGTCCACATCATTTGTGGGACGCGTGGCCCCATGTAGCTGGCCTGCCACTCCCCCGATGATGATGTAGTTGACACCGTGACGATTCAGCGTGTCGGTGATCTGGCGTACATTTGCGTTGAAATCGCCATGGGTCACGCTGCAGGACCATAGAGGCGGTGCATCTCCGCAATCATGGCCTGTTCGCCGTCGCGGTCCAGAACCACCAAAAGGTCGCGGAACATCGTGCCGGTATCGGCACCGATTCCTTGGCGTTCGAGGTCGGCCATGTGACGAATGATGGCGGCCTCGCTGTCCAAGGGCGTGCCGTCCAACAGCCGCGACACATCATCAGGCGTGGGAGCGGGCAGACCCTCACGCCATTCCCGCTCCACACGGTCCCAATCGACCTGCAACTTCTCCATAACTTCAGTTTACCCGGGGTGTTTGTCAGAGCGGGGCGAGTACCGCCTTTGCCGCATCAGAGCCGATCGTGACCGTAACGCTGACCAGCGGCCGCCGACCTACGGGGTGCCATACACTCACGGTGACATCCGGTCGGTGTCGCCCGCTTGCCAAATTGGGCCGCATGACCTTCAAGCGCAAAGGGGCAGGTGGCGACCCGGGTGGCACAAGGTGAAAACGCCGTCCTAAAAGCCTTCTGGCCTGCGCTTATACGATAAAGGCAGCCGGTCTGGGGGACCGGAGATCCGGGGTTCAAATCCCCGCATCCCGACCATCTGAAGGGCTTGGGCGTTGAGGCTGTCACCTTTGCCGGCACAGGGTGGGGCTTCGCAAGGATGGCACTGACGTGGGCTCTTGGTCATTTAGAACGGTCGGCACCTCCCCTGTAGCAGTATGCTACAGGACTCAGATGGGAACGAGTCCCCCAACCAGACTGGATGACGACGTGTATGCCGACGCAAAGTCGGTCGCCGTGACCATGTCTCGCTCGACAGCCCAGCAACTGAGCCACTGGGCCCGGATCGGGCGCGAAGTCGAGGCATCTGGC
>JBBSNE010000285.1:0-4203 GCA_038232815.1 Euzebyales bacterium
ACCGGAGGGTGAGACCTCTTGACCCACCAGGGAGTTGGTCAGGGTCGACTTCCCGGATCCTGTGGAACCGCCCAGAACCGCCAGCAACGGCGCATCGACCTGTGCCAGGCGCGGCAGCAGGTAGTCCTCTATCTGGGCGACCGCTTCGTCCCGAGTGGCCGCGGCCTCACCCGACAGCGGCAGGGGCAGCGGCAGTTCAGCCGCGAGCAACGCATCGCGCAGCTCGGCGATATCCTGAACCATGGCATCGATCCCCATAGCCCCCCCACAATAGATGGACGCGGCAGCAGGCTGCGGACCCGAACCCAGGACTCTCAATTGACCATCAACTGGCTGCCCCGCAGCGGCTTCGGCCAGGAACATGCGATGTTTCGCCAGACCGCCCGCCGCTTCTTTGAAACCGAGGTGGCGCCCCATCACCAGGAGTGGGCGGATCGGGGGCAGGTCACCCGCGACGTCTGGTTGAAAGCTGGCCAAACGGGATTGTTGGGCATGGCGGTGCCTGAGGAGTACGGCGGGGTCGGTGTGGATGATTTCCGTTACAACGCGATCGTCACGGAGGAGCAGACCCGGGTCGGCGCGAGCGGGCCGGGGTTCAGCGTCCACACCGACATCAACCTGCCCTACATCTTGCGCTATGCCGACGACGTGCAGAAGAAGACCTATCTGCCGGGCATGGTCTCGGGCGAGTGCATCACCGCGATCGCGATGTCTGAACCCCAGGCCGGCTCGGACCTGTCCAACATCCAGACCAAAGCCGTACGGGATGGCGACGAGTTCGTCGTCAACGGATCCAAGACGTTCATCTCAAATGGGCAGATGGCCGATGTGGTCATAACCGTGGTCCGAACCGGTGAGGATCCTCACAAGGGACTGTCACTGTTGTTGATCGATGGTGGCACCCCCGGCTTCACCCGCGGCCGCAATTTGGACAAGATGGGGATGAAGGCCCAAGACACCTCCGAATTGTTCTTCGAGGACTGTCGCGTGCCGGCCGACAACGTGTTGGGGGAACAGGGCAAGGCATTTGCCTACCTCGTCGGCAATCTGCCGCAAGAACGCCTGAGCATCGCCATCGGTGCGGTCGCTGCAGCTGAAAGGTCACTGGAGATCACCCAGGACTACGTGACGACCCGGACCGCCTTCGGCCGACCGATCGGGTCTTTTCAGAACAGTCGCTTTGTGATGGCCGAGCTTCGGACGCAGGTGGAGGTCGCCCGGACGTTCATCGATCGCTGTCTGGACGAGCACACCCAGGGGACGCTGACCCTGGAACATGCGGCGATGGCCAAGTGGTGGACCACCGAGATGCAGCTACGCGTCATCGATCGCTGTCTGCAACTGCACGGGGGGTATGGGTTCATGAGCGAGTATCCGATCGCGCAGGCCTACATGGACTCTCGCGCGCAAACCATCTACGGCGGCACCACCGAGGTCATGAAAGAGATCATCGGCCGGTCTATGGGTCTGTGACCGGCACCAGTCGTTCTTTGCCCATGAAGGGGTGCAGGACGTCAGGCAGGACAATTGATCCGTCTTGTTGTTGATGTGTTTCCAACACGGCAATGATCGTTCGGCCTACGGCGCAGGCCGTCCCGTTGAGGGTGTGGACCGGTTCGGTGCCGTCAGCGGTGCGATACCTGGCCTGCAGCCGCCTGGCCTGATAGTCGGTGCAGTTGGAGGCGCTGGTTAGCTCACGGTATTGCTGCTGACCGGGTAGCCAGACCTCCAGGTCGTATTTGCGAGCGGCGGAGTCACCCAGGTCCCCAACGGGGATGTCCACGACGCGCCCGTGCAGACCCAGGTCGCTGAGGATCGACCGTTGGATGTCTTTCAGGCGGACATGTTCATCCCAACTGTCCTCCGGCCGAACCCAGCTGAACATCTCGACCTTGTCGAACTGGTGCAACCGGAAGATCCCGCGGGTGTCCTTGCCGTAGGTGCCAGCCTCCCGCCGAAAGCAGGTGGAGAACCCGCCGTAGCGCAGAGGCAGATCGGAGGCATCAAAGATCTCATCGGCGTGCATACCAGCCAGAGGGACCTCGGCCGTGCCCACCAGGTACAGGTCATCTTCGGGAACCTTGTAGATCTGGTCGGCACTGCCAGGCAGGAACGCCGTGCCGAACAGGGCCTCCTCACGGGTCAATGCCGGCGTGATGACCGGGGTGAAGCCATGCTCGGCGATGGTCTGCATGGCAAAGCGGACAAGTGCGAACTCCAAGAAGACCGCGTCGCCCAGAAGGAAGGCGAAGCGGCTTCCGGACACCTTGACGGCCCGTTCGATGTCAAGGATCCCCAGCCGTTCACCCAGGGTGAGATGGTCCTGCGGTTCGAAGTCAAATGACGTTTTGGCCCCGAACTGCTCCAGCTCCACCGCGTCGGAGTCGTCGACGCCATCGGGGGCCTGGGGGTGCGGCACGTTCGGGATGCCGACCAGGATCTGGGTCTGCTGTTGTTCCAACAGTGCCTCGTCGTCCTCCAAGGCCTGGATGCGGTCGCTGTAGGTGGCCGACTCCGCAATCAGCGCAGGTCGTTGATCGGGGTCCGCCTGACCGATGCGCCGACCGAACTGCTTCTGTTCCGCGCGTAGTTCCTGGGCCTCGGTCATCAGGGCCCGGCGGCGTTGGTCGATACCCAACAGTTCGTCGATGGTCGCCGCGCTGACGCCACGTCGTCCCAACGGGCCGCGAAATACGTCCGGGTCACTGCGCAGTGCCTTCAGGTCGATCATGCGCGGTGCAGATTAGCGGCTGCCCCAGCGGGGGGCTGTGTCAGCAGAGCCTTGAGAGCAGCGGATAGGGATTGACGGCTCCGCCGCCGCCGGGATGGTGCTCGAAGTGGATGTGCGGGGTTGTTCCCCGCGCGTTGCCCGTGTCGCCGTTGTGGGCGATGAGTTCGCCGGCGCTGACCCGCTGACCGGACGACGCCACGAAGTCTTGGAGGTGCATGTACCAATAGTCGTTGCCGTCATCGCCTCGCAACGACAGGAACAGGCCCGACATGTTGCCCGATGACGTCCGGGTCACGACACCGTCGGTGATCGCAAAGACATTCCCGCCCCTGGTGCCGAAGATGTCGGTGCCCTGATGACTGCGGCCCCCCGATCGAGGCGCCCCCCAGGTGTCGGTGAATGACCGTGGATTGTCCTGGGGGCAGGCCATGCCGTTGCTCGACGATTGGGCCGGGGGCGGCGCTACTGGCGCTTCGGGGGCTGGCCCAGCGTCATCGGGATCCCCCTGTCCAGCCGAACCGGTGCCGACATCCGCAGCAGGTGCGGCCGCCAGTACCGCAGCTTCGGCCTGGGCTTTGGCTTCCGCGGCCTGCGCCTGTGCCTGCGCGGTCGCCGCCGCAGCAGCAGCCGCAGCGGCCTCGGCCTTGCGGGCGGCTTCCTCAGCCGCCGCTATCGCTGCCTGCCGCTCGGCCTCTTCGGCTTGGTCGACTCGTGCCGCCGCCTGATCGGCCGCAACGGCCAGGGCCCGGGCATCAGATTCTGCCTGGGCCAGTTGTTGTGCGGTGTCGGACTCGATCCCGGCAGCGACCAACAACTGGCGGTCCAACTCCCCCTGCCGGGCCTCCGCTTGTTTCCTCAGGACCGCAAGGCGCTCGTCAACCGCATCCAATTCGTCTTGTCGACCGGCCAAGGTGGTGGTGATGACCTGCAACTCCTCCAGTCGGCTGCGGTCTTCGCGGGACAGCGCCATCAGATAGAACGAGCGGTTACCGAACTCACTGACCTCCGTGGCATCAAGGGCCAACACCAGAGTGTCGGAACCGCCCTGGATGTACAGGTCCCGGATCTGTTCGGTCAACGACTCCCGGGTCGTGGCTGCCGCCCCCTCCAACCGCCCGATCTCGGCCTTCAGAACGGTCTGTTCACCCACCACCGCGTCGATGTCGGTCAGAATCGCGTCCACTGCGGCGGTGGCGTCGATCAGCGCAGCCTGCGCATCCTCGCGTTGCTGAACGGCGCCGTCCAACTCTGCCTCCACCCCGGCCTGCACCCCTGCGGCCTGGTCCCGTTCCTGCTCAGCCTCTGACTGTTGTTGTCGCAGGTCGTCGGTTGACTGGGCGCCAGCAACCGAACCGACATCGGTTGGCACCAGCAGTCCGACCAGCGCGACGGTGGCCAGAACCGCGGTGAGCCGGGGAAGTCGGTGCGGGGAAGCACCTGAACTCACACGCATGTAGCACTACAGCGTGCCG
>JBBSNE010000286.1:0-4198 GCA_038232815.1 Euzebyales bacterium
CGCCGGCCCCGGCACCAACGGCAGCCAGTTCTTCATCTGCCTGGACAACGTTGGCCTGCCGCCCAGCTACACGGTGTTCGGAGAGGTGACGGACGGCATGGACGTCGTCGATCAGATCGCCGCGGTGCCCCTGCGGGGCGAGAAGCCGATCGACGACGTCACCGTCGACTCAATCCGCATGGGGTGAGGTGCGCTAGAAGTCTTTATCGTCGGTGACTTCCAGCGGCGGCAAGTCGTCCAGTGACACGGCCTTGCGGCGGATGCCCCGTTCGTAGTCCTTCATGCGCTGGGGGTACCCGACCTTTCGCGCCTCATACAACGGCACCCCGGAGTCGTCGCACAACTTGCGCGCCTGCTTGTCGGTCTTCACCGGTCGGCGCAGGTATTCGCCGTCTCCTGCGACCAACAACAGGGTCATCGCATACACCGCCGTCGGCGGTTCGATGAACCCCTCGACGCCCGTTCGCTGCTCCAAGAACAACCGTAATTCCGTGATCGCCTGACTGCTGGGTCCGCGAGCGGCCGAGGGCTTTTCATCATCGCGCTTGCGACGACGGAAGCGGTCGAACAGTCCCACGCCGCGAAGTCTACGATCCACCTTGGCGACGCGCAGGTGCTTCATGAGTGGGGAGGGGAGTAGGCGGCCCCATCCAACGTCGGGTCTTCCACCAACTCCACCAGTACGCCCATTGCGTGCTTGGGATGCAGGAACGCGACCGTGCAGCCGCGGCTGCCGGGGCGGGGGTGATCGTCCACCACCCGGACACCCAGGCCCTTCAGGTCTTGCAGCGTCGCGTCCACATCGGCGACGCCATACCCGACGTGGTGCACGCCCTCGCCATTGCGCTGCAAGAACTTGGCCACCGGCGAATCGTCCCGGGTCGGGGTCAGCAACTGGATGAACGACGGCCCCACCGCCAGCAGGGCTTCGGCGACACCGTCGCTGTCGATCGTCTCTCGATGCGCCACCTCGGCCCCGTACAGCCGTTGGTGATAGCTGATCGCAGCCTCAAGGTCGTGCACGGCATAGCCGACGTGGTCGATACGTTGCAGTTTCATAGATCGTCGATGGTGCCACACGGTTCAGGGCCGATGCCCGGTGCGGCGCAGCGCGAGCGCATCGACAAAGGCGGGGTGAACGCGGCGCAGGATGACACTGCCGTCGGATTGTGGTCTGCCGCGAACGGTCAACGACCGCCCGTACAGCGCCATCGCGATGGCCGTCAAGTACAGGGTGACCACGGCGACCAGCACGACGATGCCGGCAGCCCTGGACCCTAGTAGCCACAGCCCGACTGCGACCCAGGTCAACAGCAGCGCGGTCATCACGACCCGGAACCGGCGGGCCCGGACATGGGCGATGCGCTGGCGGGTACCGCGGTCGAGTGGCACCTGACCGGTCACCCCCCGCGACAAGATCACGGGCAACAACAACGCACCGGCAGCCCACCAGGTCGCCAACGGGGTCCAACTGGACTGGACCGTCGCAGCGGTGCACAGTGCTGCCAGGGGCACCCACGCCCACCACGGTGACCGTGTGAACCACACCGGCGCCAGCGCATCGGCTGGCCGGCCGGTCCGCACACAGACCATGGGCAGATCCCCGGCCAACTCCTCAGGGGACAACGTCACGTCGGTGCCACCCGAGTGGTGGGTCATGACTCCCCGGTCGCCTCAGATGACCGCATGGGACTGCCCAGCAGTTCGGCCAGGCCAACGTCTCGTAGATGTGGTTGCTGTTGTGGCCGGGTCGTGGTCGCCTCGACAGCCGCCACGAAGTTGCGATGCACCCCACTCAAGCGAACCCAGCGGCCGGTCGTGTCACGCTGCAGGTCCACGGTGGTCCCCAATCCGGCCAAGGCTGCCAGCACATGCAGGATCAACGCGCCCAGGGCCAGTGCCGTCACCAGTTGACCGACCACCCCGTCCCCCGTCAGCAGCATCAGCAGCAGACTGAGCGGAATCAAGACCGCGGTGACGTCCCGCACATACCGCAGCAGGATGCCCCAATCACGGCGGGACGGCAGCATGGGCACCACGATGATGGGGCGTTCGGCAGGTTGCGTTCGGGGCCACAACCCGGTCCAGGTCCACCACTCGGTGGCGGCCGGCAGGTCTGACACCGGCAACCGGTAGCGCGTCATACAACGGGTCCCGGACACCGCACATCGGGCAGGAAGCCTGCCGCGTTGCGCCTCGTCCAGCTGTACCCAAACCTGTGACATTGCATCTGGATCCTAACCAGGTGAAGAATGGGTGACCCAACCGATCTACAGTGAATTTTTGGAGTGGTCATGCACGACGTCGTCATCGTGGGGTACGCAAGGACCCCAATCGCCAAGTTTCTGGGGGGCTTCAAGACCCTCAGCGCCATGGACCTGGGCGGTCGCGCCATAGCGGGTGCGTTGACCCAGGCCGGTGTGGCCGCCGACACCGTCCAGGCGGTGTACATGGGTCATGTGCTGCAAGCCGGGCAGGGTCAGATCACCGCCCGCCAGGCGGCGGTCAACGGTGGTATCGGGATGGACGTGCCCGCGGTCACCATCAACAAGGTCTGCCCGTCCGGGATGGCGGCCATCGGCTTGGCCCGTCAGACACTGTTGCTGGAGGAAGCCGACGTGGTCGTCGCCGGTGGCATGGAGTCGATGACCAACGCACCGTATCTGTTGCCCGATGCCCGCCAGGGTCTGCGCATGGGCAACGGTGTCGCCCTGGACTCGATGATCCACGACGGGTTGTGGTGTGCCTTTGACAACGGTCACATGGGGGAGGGGTCGGACCGCAAGAACCAGGAGTACGGGATCTCGCGAGAGGCCCAGGACGAATGGGCGGCGATGTCACACGAACGGGCGGTCACCGCCTGGAAGGATGGCAGCTTTGAGAACGAGGTCGTCTCGGTGGAGGTGCCCCAGCGCAAGGGTGATCCGGTGGTCGTGGAGCAGGACGAGGGGATGCGCCCTGGTACCACTGCAGAGTCGTTGGCCGGCCTGCGCCCCGCGTTCACCAAGGAGGGGACCATCACCGCCGGCAACGCCTCGCAGGTCAGTGACGGTGGTGCGGCGGTGGTGTTGATGACGGCGGAAAAGGCCGAACAGGCGGGGGTCAAAGCCCTGGGACGGATCCTCAGCTATGGCACGGTGGCCGGTCCCGGTCCGTCGTTGCACCACCAGCCAGCAGAAGCCATCAAGGTGGCGGCCGCCAAGATCGATCGTGACCCGGCAGGTTTCGACCTGTATGAGATGAACGAAGCGTTTGCCTCCGTCGCGATTCACTCTGCGGGTTTGTTGGGGGTGGCTTCTGACAAGGTCAACGTCAACGGCGGAGCCGTCGCGATCGGCCACCCCATCGGCTGTACCGGGGCCCGGATCACCGTCACCCTGCTGAACGAACTGCGCAATCGCGGGGGCGGGGTGGGGGCTGCGTCCCTCTGCGGCGGTGGTGGTCAGGGCGACGCGCTGATCATCGAGGCGTTGTAGCCACGCCGACCCCGGCCGCGTTCCCCCGAGGGTTTGTGACCTTTGGGTCGCTGTGGCGGACAAAGGCGACAGGCCTTGCGGGGGTGGCGGCTGTGATCGGGAGGTTTGTGACGTTTGGGTCGCTGTGGCGGACAAAGGCGACAGGCCTTGCGGGGGTGGTGCCGCCGGGGAGCGGCGGAGCGTGATGCGCCTGCGTGACGTTCACGACCGCGAGATCGCCCGGTTGGCCGTCCCCGCCCTGGGGGCGTTGGTCGCCGAGCCGCTGTATGTGTTGGCCGACACCGCCGTGGTCGGGCGTCTGGGCACCGATGCGCTGGCAGGACTGGCCATTGCCTCCTCAGCACTTTTGACCGGCTATGCCATCTTCATCTTCTTGGCGTACGCCACCACGGCGGCCGTGTCCCGTTTGTTGGGCGCGAACCGGCCGGGTGAGGCCGCGGTCCAGGCCGTGCAGGCTTTGTGGCTGGCGATCGTCATCGGGCTGGTCGTGTTGGCCGTCGGTCTGGCGACAGCCGATGAGGTCGTTGCCCTGCTGGGCGGGCAGGGCAACGTGGCCCAGCAGGCCGAAACCTATCTACGCATCAGCCTGTATGGCGTACCGGCGCAATTGCTGGTCTTCTCGGGAACGGGGTACCTACGGGGGTTGCAAGACACCAAGACGCCGTTGGCGGTGGCCGTCGCGGCTGCCGGCGGCAATTTGTTTTTGGAACTGCTCTTGATAC
>JBBSNE010000287.1:0-4198 GCA_038232815.1 Euzebyales bacterium
CTTCTCGGATGGTCGCCATTCTTGAAGGCCAAGGTGCGTACGACCACCCGTCAGAGTCTGGACAAGTATCAGGCGGATAACTCTTGACCGGTCCTAGGGATGGACGGCCTAGGTTTGTGAGTCGTTGACGATTCGCTGAAGGGTCCGCCGCCCCATCTCGCTCATCACCGGGTTGCTGTCGGCGTAGTACCAGATAAGGCCCATTGACTGCTCGAAGGCCCAGGCCTTGCTTCGTTCCCATTCAAGGTCATCGCAACCGAGTTCCTTGCGAAACACCGTTCGCGCCTCATCGTCCAGCAGGTGCCAGCCGGCGATCACATCCAGTGCAGGGTCTGCCGGTCCGAACCCACCGCCGTCCAGGACGCCGGCCAGACGACCGTCGGCCACCAAGACGTTGCCGGGAATCAGATCGCTGTGGGTCATCACGTCGGGTGCGTCGCGCGGCAGGTCGCGTAGCCGGCGCCAGAGCTTGCGGAGCGGCGGGACGTCAAGCAGATCCTCACTGTTCTGCAAGCACGTTTGGACCCAGGCGTCATGCCGTTGGATATCGCCCCCTCGGTTGGTGCCCCCGAAGTGGCGGTTTCCGGTGTCCACTGTGCGTAGGGTGGCTATGAAGGCCGCCAGGTCATGGGCGAAGTCGATCGAGCCGCCTGGATCGGCGACGGTGGCGTCGGTCCCGGGTAGCCAGGTCTGCACCGACCACGGAAGTGGGTAGCCAGGGCCCGGCTCGCCCAGGCTGACTGGAACCGGCGTCGGGACGGGAGAGTGGTTGGCAAGTTGGCTGGCCGCGTCAGCCTCGCGGTGCAACCAGGCACGGATCTCCACGGGGTCGGCCATACGCAGGGGGAACCGGGCGGCCAGGTCGTCCCCGATTCGAAAGATCGCATTGACCGTGCCGCTGGACGCGAAGCGCCGGATCGGCAGGCTGCTCCACTGGGGAAACTGAGGGGTGATCAGACCCCGAACGACATCGTCGGAAATAGGGATCTCATGGGCGTGCATGGGCATATTGACGTGCGTTCCTTCGAAGAGCATGACGTCGTGGACTCTACGTCCACCACGGTTGCTGTCGTGGTAGGGTCGTATACGACAAATCGTCCATGGAGACGCGATGAACAACAGCCAGATCATTCAGCGACTGGATCAGATCGAGGCCTTGACCCGGCAGCTCCGAGAGTTGTTGACCTCCGATGAGGAGACATTCGTGGTCCACGGGCAGGGAACATGGCGACCGGACATGCTGTCGCTGCTATGGCCGCGCGTCGAGCACCTACGTGGCGTCAGGACGTTGTTTGAGTTGACCGCGGAGCGGGCCCCAACCGTGGTCACCTTTCCGGAACTGGTCGCCGAAAGCGGTTTGCGTTCCCGACAGCAGGCCAACGAGCATGCACGGCTGTCGAGGGTTGCGCACGAGCTGTTCAACCAGAAGACCTGGCCGATCGAGAACTGGCAAGACTCTCGCACGGGCGTGATGCACTACCGCATGGACGAGACCGTGGCCCAATGGTGGATCCAGGTCGTTGAGGACGTCGGGCCGCGATCCACCCCTACGGTCACCGCCAAGGCGCTACCCGCGAGCAGGGTGAACGCTCTTGCGGGGAGGTGGGTCGCGCAAGACGGTGACGAGATCATCGCCGTCGGGGACTCGCCGGAAAATGTCGCCGCCCAGGTACGCCGAAGCGCCCGCACGGCTGCCGTGTGGCGAATCCCTTCCTCGTCAGCGGAGGCAGACGCGGACCTCGTGGCGTGAGGTATGAATACACCCCTCAACCGGATGGTGGCCAGCCGCGCCCACTGCTCCAGGTCGAGGTCGGCGGGAGCGCCTCGACGGTTGCGTTGGTCGATAGCGGCGCAGTCAACACGCTGCTCCCTTCGTGGGTTGCCGGCCTTGTAGGGATCGACTTGGAGGGGACCGCACTTCAGACGGTCAGGATCGGTGCGGGCCTTGAGGCTCGTTTCACCACTGTCCCCCTGAGCGCCGCCGGGACGTCGTGGGAGGCACAGGTGGGGTTTTCCGACCATCCGTTGCTCGAACGCTGGGGGGTTCTTGGCCACGCCGCGTTCTTCCGCTTCTTCAGCGTCACGTTCCAGGCCGCGGACCTTCAGTTCGAGGTCACCCCGGGCCCCCGGTAGGCCCCCTCCGAACCGGCAGCTACATCGTAAGGGCGGCCATTTGAACTTGTTAGGAACGCCACATCCAGGCGCCGAAGCTGGCCACAGCAGGGATAACAAGCACGACCGCCATGACCGAAACCCATGGCACGGTCAATCCGATTGACGTGCTGTTGTTGGCCGATGTGAACAGGCCCCAGATGGGCAGCATGCCTGCTGGGACGGCCAGGGTGCCCCCGATCAGACTCAGGACACCCGCACGAGCAGCGGCAAGGTCACGGCGGATCCGAGGTGTAGCGCCCACGGTTGACAGTACTTCCTCGTCACGGCGGGTCTCGGTGGCAATCAAGGCCAGCCCGATGCCCACGATGATTAGCGACAGGATCCCCGTGGTGACCACGGCAATGGTCTGGATCGCTCCGGCGTCGACCTGGCGGGGACCGGTTTCGACCACGACCCGTCGGCCGAAGGTGTCGGCCAACCGTTTGGCCTGTTGGTGCTGTTCGGCAGTAACCATTCCATCCAAGGCCACCAACCATCGCACCGTCCGGGGTCCTATCTGGGCTTCCATGTGCGCCATCGTCTGCACCGACACCAGGATCGGCGGAATCGCGCTGGTGCAAGATCGACAATGACCAACTGCACATCACCTGGTGCCAACGTTTCGGCCTGGGCGACCGGATCGCCCAGCCCGGTCGGCCCGCCGTTGTCTTGCAGCACCAGCACGACCAGCGGCCAGGGCATCGGTGGCCGCAGGTGGGGCACCCAAGGCCTGCAGCAGGGCACCGTCGGCAATGGCTACCTCAACCGGTTGCCCGTCGGCGTCGGCTTGGGTTGGCTGCACGATCGCTATTGGTGCGGCGGCGTGAACCGGCAAGGACTCTTGTAGCTGCTGAACCAGGGGGACGGGGGCGGGACCGTCGATCAGCAGTTGATTCTCAGGCAGTTGTAGCCGGTACTCGGCGACCAGACCTCTGCCCATCAGGTCCACCATTGTCGCGGCCGCGATACTCAGTCCCAGGCCCGCGACGATGGCATCACTACCGGCGCGGTTCATGACCGAAACCTGGCGATGTCGCGCAGGGCCAAGCGCACCCCAACGGGCATCCAATGGCCAACGAGCTTTGACAGTCGTTCGATCAGCCAGGGACTGGTGGCCCCCAGGCCGACCATCACCAAGCCAGTACTCAGCAAGATCCCCAGGGTTGTTGTTGCTTCGCTGGCCGCAGCGGCTGTCGTCCAGACCGTTACGCCCAACCCGACCAGCGTGCTGACCACGCCCGTCAGCAGCAGTCGGATGCTTGACGTCCTGGGTGGCAGGTGCACATCGGGTGGCCCTTTGACAGGTAACCCATTAGTTTCCTATTGTGATGGGTATGGACCTGGTGTTCAAGGCGCTGGCCGACCCGACTCGGCGAGAACTGCTTGATGAGTTGTTTCGCCTAGACGGCCAACGACTCAGCGCCTTGGCAGAGGGGTTCTCGATGACTCGCATCGGCATCGCCAAGCACCTTGGCTTGCTGGAGGACGCCGGCCTCGTCGTCAGCAAGCGGCGCGGGCGGGAGAAGCTGCACTACCTCAACCCTGTTCCGATCCGGCTCGTCCATGACCGCTGGGTCAGCAAGTACACCGAAGGCTGGGTCGCAGGCCTGGCCGAGCTCAAGCACGAACTGGAGCACACGATGGAGAAGGTCTTTGAGATCTACATCCTCACCACACCCGAACGGTTGTGGGAAGCGATAACTGACCCCGAGATCCGGGCGAAGTATCACTTCGGATCGCGGATCGAGTCCGATTGGAAGCCGGGTTCACGTTACGAGATGGTGCACCCTGACGCCGACGGGCCAGTGAGTGAAGGTGAGAACCTCGATGTCGATCCGCCATGGCGGCTGGTGCAGTCGATGCGCGCACTGTGGGGGCCCGACGTCATCGAGGAGGGCACCAGCCGAGTGACCTGGCAGATCGACCCGGTCGGCGACTCGTGCCGGCTCACCGTCACCCACGACCAGCTGCGCGATGACGCCAGCGACCAGCTCTTCGGCGGGTGGCCGATGATCCTGTCGGGACTCAAGACCTGGCTTGAAAC
>JBBSNE010000288.1:0-4134 GCA_038232815.1 Euzebyales bacterium
CGTTCGCGACGGGGGCCGCACCTGGGGTGCCGTGACCGCCCTGTTTGTCAGCTCTGTTCTGGTCGCGGTGCTCGCGGTGGTGGCATCCTCGTTCCAGGCGGGGGTCATAGACCGGGTCCGGGCGTCAATCATCGCCGACCTCGTCGTCCAAGCCGCCGACTACGACGGCAGCGGCCTGCCGCCTGACCTTGCGGCACGTCTGGCAGATCTTGACCAGATCGACGGGACCGCCTCCATCGGGCTGGCCGCCGGTGAAATCGGTGGTCAGCAGTCCATCGCAACGATTGCCGATGGGCAGTCGCTGGACGGCCTGCTCGAACTCGACGTGCTGGCCGGCTCCCTGGACGCACTCCAGGGCCGTACCATCGCGGTGGCCGAAGGCCGAGCAGCCCAGGAAGGCTGGTCCATCGGGTCCCCGGTACCGGTGGCGGCGCCCGACGGCCCACGTGTTGAACTCCAGGTCGCCGCGATCTACCGGTCCGGTCCTGGTGACGGTGTCGGCACGGCCGTCGTCCCCGCCACAGCGTGGCCCGGTGACCGCCAGGGTGACGGGGACGTCTTGGTCCTGGTTGGTCTGGCCGACGGCGTATCGGTGGAGGACGCCCGCAAGGCCGCCGTAGTGATCGCACCACCAGCGGGCGTTGCCTGGGTCTAGACCCGACCGAGTTCGCGCTCGCTTCCGCCGAGGACATCGCCCCCGTCCTTGCCGTCGTACTGGCCCTACTGGGGCTTGCTGCGCTGAGCGCACTGTTGGTGATCGCCAACACCGCCGTGCTGGCTGTGATCGAAAGGACCCGGGAGATCGGGCTGCTCCGCGCAGTGGGCCAGACCCGCAGACAGATCCGCACAATGGTTCGCTGGGAATCGGTCGTTGTCGCCGGGGTCGGCACCACGATCGGCATGGTCGTTGGCACCGTCGTCGGCTGGGCTACGGTGCAGTCCCTGGGTGGTGTCCTGGCCGACGCAGCAGCCCAGATCCCCGTCGTGGCCTTCGGAGGTTTGTTGGCGGCCGGTCTGCTCGCCGGTGTCACCGCCAGCGTCATCCCGGCCTGGCATGCCGCCCGCATCCCGGTCCTGGTGGCCATTGCCCGACAGTGGGAGCATGTGACGAGATGTGACCGCCACAGGACCGGGTCACTCCAGCCTTCGCCACCCTCGTGCGGACAACGGCATGGAGATCACGACGATGGCGAAGGTCCAGCCCGGGCCCCACAACGGCAAACCCATGCGCGTGTTGGGTGCGACTGACCCGTGAGGGGTTCAGCGCGGTCATCCGCACGGCGACCACGACGAGATCCTAGAACGCCCCTAGCAGCGGCGATCCTGCCGCACTGTGAGCCTCGACGGAGTCGGTGAGGATCCGTTTTCAGTCAAGCGGCGAGTGTCGCCACGTCATAGCGGGCGATCTGGGCATCCCGTGTGACCAGCGTCAGCCGCTCGGTACGAGCCTGAGCGATCAGCAGTCGGTCGAATGGGTCCGCGTGAAGCCCGGGAAGGTCGCCGACAGCTTCGGCATGCTGAAATGTGATGGCGAGGGTGTTCAGCCGTAGCCGACGAACTTGCGCATGCAGGTCATCCGGCGCCCGAAGTTTGCCGAGAGCCCGTTTGATGACTATCTCCCAAGCGGTGACGGCGCTGACGAACACCCTGTTGTTGCCGTCAATGATCGCTTCGCGCGCGGGGCCCGCCAACGTCGGATCGGCAGCCAAGACCCATAAGACGACATGGGTGTCGAGTAAGAGACTCATCAGACCTCGCCATCGAAGTATTGCTGGAGCTCGTCCGGCAGGGGTTCGTCGAAGTCATCGGCGATCCAGACCTGTCCCTCCCAACCGCCAAGGACCCGCGGCTCGCGGTCCGCGGTGTACGGCACCAGCACTGCCACGGGTGCGCCGGCCTTTCCGATGACGACCTTCTCGCCCTGTTGAACCCTCATCAATAGCTGAGACAACTGCGCCTTGGCCTCGGTGACGTTAATCACTCGTATCATGTGTCGAGCCTACCAGACCAGACCAGACCAGGGCAGGTAACTGAGTCATAGGTACGTCCCACCTCAGGCCCCTACAGGCCAGGCGTGTCCAGTCGGATGAAGGACGGCACGGGTTTCGGCAGCCGGTCCTCGACAGGTTCAAGTTGGTGTCGCAGTTGCTCGCTTAGGCCGGGAGTGATCGGGGCAAGCGCCTCGGCGATCTGCCGCGCGTCCTGCAGGTGATGGGCCAGCAGGTTCGACAGCTCACCGAGCCGGTGCGGTTGCCGGGCTACCTCCCACGGTTTGGTCTCCTCCAAATCGCGGTTCAGTCTTGCGACGGCATCGACGATGATCTGCGTCGCGCCCTGCAGATCGAACTCGATCAGTGCCTGAATGACGGCGTTCAGTAGTGCGTCAGACGCCTGAGCTTCTGGCGGGGTTTGGCCGTCCAGGTAGCGGTGGACGAGAGTCACGATCCGGTTGACGACGTTGCCGACGCCGCCGGCCAGGTCCTCGTTCGCCCTCGCCACCAGCCGCTCGACGGTGAAGTCGGTGTCGACGACCGGGTTGACGTCCCGTGCGAACCACCAGCGCAACGCGTCGACGCCGTAGGCAGCGACGACGTCAACAGGGTTCACCGCGGCACCGGCCGATTTGGACAGCTTCGCCCCCTCCACTGTCAGATAGGGATGAACCTGGACGCGGGTGGGCAGGGGTAGGCCGGCCGACAGCAGAAACGCGGGCCAGAACACCGCATGGAAGCGCAGGATGCCCTTGCCGATCACGTGAATCCGGTGTGCAGAGCCGGTCCACCAGGTTTTATAGGCGTGGCTGTCAGCATTGCCGTAGTCCAACGCGCTGATGTAGTTGCACAGGGCATCGAACCAGACGTAGATCACCTGGCTGTCGTCCCCAGGCACATCAATACCCCAGCCGCGCGCCCGGAGTGCTGACCGTGACACGCTGAGATCGGCCAGGCCGCCACGGATGAAGGCCAGCACCTCGTTGCGGAAGGGCTCGGGAGCGATCCGCAGTTGTCGGGACGAAATTAGCTCGTCCAGGGCCTCTTGGTAGCGGGACAGCCGGAAGAACCAGTTGGTCTCGGCGACCTGCTCGGTCGGCGTGTGATGTTCGGGGCAGCGACCGTTGGTCAGCGCAGCAGGGTCATAGAACTGCTCGCAGCCCACGCAGTACTTGCCTTGATAGTCGCGCCGGTACAGGTCGCCAGCACGCTCGGCTTCACCCCATAGCCGTCTGACGGCGGGGATATGTCGCGAGTCGGTGCTCGTGCGAATGAAGTCGTCGAAGGACAGGTCGAGGGGTTCCTGCAGCGCCTGAAAGCGTCGACCATGGGTGTCGACGAACTCCCCGGTGGGAACCCCCGCGGCCTCAGCCGCAAGGACGTTCTTCAGCGAGTAGTCATCGGTGCCGCCCAGGAACCGAACCGGACCCTCAGCAGCCAGCCGCCGGGCACGGGTATGGATGTCGGCCAGCGCCAACTCATAGGCATAGCCCAGATGCGGATCGGCGTTGACATAGGGAATCGCCACCGTCACATACGTCAGGTTCATCGTATCTCCAAGGGTCAAGGCGACCCCGGAGCGGTCCGGCGCGTAAAACAACAACGACCCCGGAACTCCGGGGCCTGAATCGGATTGCTAGCGCGTGCGCAGTATCGGCCCCGTCAGGGCCGCATCATCACCTGGTGACAACGCACGCTACGCATGAGGCCACCATAGCGGACATGGCCGCTCTGCTGTAGCCGATACCCTCACCAGGGTGAGTAACAACCGGGTCCTGTTGGCCTCCGTCGCCGGGACCACCGCCACCGTCTTCCCGGCTTTTTTGACCGGGGCAGTCGCAGTGCAGTTGTCCAATGACATGGGTTTGACCGCTGGGCAACTTGGCCTGGGCTGGGGCGCCCAGGGGCTTGGATGAGGGATCCTGCAGGCGGTTCGCCACCTCAGAACCGATCGCATTGAAGGGCTCCCCCAGCAAGAACTCGACGACAACGGAGGCGTCGAGCACGATCATCCTCGGGTGGACCGCTCGGCGCGGACCGCGTCGGCTGGTGATTCTGTTAGCTCCGGACGGGAACGGGCGCGCACACTGGTATCAGATCCTCGACCATTGGCCGTTGTGCAATCTGTTCGATCTCCCGCAGC
>JBBSNE010000289.1:0-4123 GCA_038232815.1 Euzebyales bacterium
ACCACGTACGGCCTCGTTGACCCGGTTCATGGCCTCTTCGGGCAATTCGTCGCCTCGCCCAGTCAATCGGCGGGCGCGTTCCAAGACGGCATCACCGGCCCCCAGCATCGCGTAGGCCACGTCGGACAAAATCATTTTGCGTTGCGGCGGCGTCTGTGCCATTGCTCATCACTCCGAGGGGTTGTCGTTGGACGGTTATGAGTCCACTATTCCCTGTCACCGGGGTTTCAGACACGCTGCGGGACGCCCCCTGACCCAAGGTTAATGTGTACCCAGGTCGCGCATTGGCCGTATCTGCACGTTGACGGGTGTTGACGTCATGGTCACCAGCGGAATAGCGGCGAACTGAGACCGGTTGTGCGGTACATGAACGTCGAAATCTGGTCAGATGTGGTGTGCCCCTGGTGTGCGATCGGCAAGGCCCGGTTCGAGCAGGCTCTGGAATCGTTCCCACAGCGTGATGAGGTCACCGTCACCTGGCGCAGTTTCGAACTGGACCCGCAAGCGCCGAAGCGACGCGAGGGGGACTACGTGTCGATGCTGGCCAAGAAGTACGGCACCAGTGCGGCACAGGCCCAGCAGATGATCGATCGGATGACCGACAGTGCTGCGGAGGAGGGTCTTGACTTCGACTTCTCCATCGCCAAGCCGGGCAACACCTTCGACGCCCACCGATTGCTGCACTTGGCGACCGACCCCGACACCCGTAGCGGGGGACTGCAGAACCGACTCAAGGACCGGCTGCTGTTGGCCTATCACTCCCAGGGCGAGGCGATCGGCGACCACGACACGCTGCAACGACTGGCCGTCGAGGTGGGGTTGGACGAGGTGGAGGTCAAAGAAACCCTGACCGGTGATGGCTATGCCGACGCGGTCCGGGCAGATGAGAACCAGGCCAGGACCTATGGCATCTCCGGGGTACCCTTCTTCGTGCTGGACGGCCGTATCGGTATATCCGGGGCGCAGCCGTCTGACGTCATGCTCGAAGGGTTGCGGCAGGCGTGGCCAGAAACCGCACCGCTCCAGATCATCGGGTCGGCGGCGGCAGAAGGCGACACCTGCGGTATCGACGGCTGCTAGCCCCGCACTACAGCTTCTTGCCGGCCGACCCCAGGTCCTCACAGGCCTGCGCCACACGGTCGGCCATGTTGGCCTCGGCCAACTTCCCCCAGGTCCGTGGGTCATAGGACTTCTTGACGCCGACCTCCCCGTCGATCTTCAACACCTGGTCGTAGTTGGTGAACATGTGATCCGCGATTGCCCGTGAGAAGGCGTATTGGGTGTCGGTGTCCAGGTTCATCTTGACTACGCCAAAACCGATGGCGGCGTCGATGTCAGCTGGCTCTGACCCGGATCCCCCATGGAAGACCAGATCGAAGGGTTTGGATCCCTCCTCCAGCCCCAGATGTTCAACGGCGGTCCGCTGCCCCTCCTCCAGGATGTCGGGACGCAGTTTAACGTTGCCGGGCTTGTACACCCCGTGGACGTTGCCGAACGTCGCCGCCAGCAGGTAGCGGCCGTTCTCGCCGGTCCCCAGGGCTTCGACGGTGTCCAGGTAGTCCTGCGGGGTGGTGTACAGCTTCTCGTTGATCTCGTTGGCGACGCCGTCCTCTTCGCCACCCACGACCCCCACCTCGATCTCAAGGACCACGTTGGCCTTGGCGCATTCCGCCAGCAGTTCCTTGGCCGTGTCCAGGTTCTCCTTGATCGGGACCGCCGAGCCGTCCCACATGTGGGACTGGAACAACGGGGTGCCCCCGTCGGCCACGCGCTTGACGCTCAGGGCCAGCAGGGGACGAAGAAAGCTGTCCAGATGGTCGGTGGGGCAGTGGTCGGTGTGCAGGGCGATCTGCACGGGGTATTGCTTGGCGACCTCGTGGGCGTAGGCGGAGAACGCAACCCCGCCGACGGTCATGTCGCTTTTCGTCGGACCTGACCAGTAAGCCGACCCGCCAGTGGAGATCTGGATGATCCCATCGCTGTCCGCTTGGGCGAAGCCGGCCAGGGCGGCGTTCAACGTCTGGGAGGACGTGCAGTTGACGGCCGGGAAGGCGTAGCTGTTGTTCTTGGCGCCGTCGAGCATTGCGGCGTAGGTCTGGGGGCTGGCGATGGGCACGGCTGTTCTCCCTGGTGGGTTGCGGGTGTACGGATCCTAAAGGATCTGCGCCGAATCGATGAGGGATGCGTCTGGGGTGCGTACCGTAGAGACCCCGCCGGCGAGCACGAAGGACAACGCTGTGGTCGAGATCTCTGACGCCCTTTCCTACGATGATGTGCTGCTGTTGCCCGGGCCGTCTTCGGTGTTACCACGTGACGTCAGCATCCAGACCACGCTGGCACCCGGCCTGACCTTGCGGACCCCGATTTTGTCCGCGGCCATGGACAAGGTGACCGAGGCCGACATGGCCGTGGCGATGGCGCGCCAGGGCGGCCTGGGCGTGATCCACAAGAACGGCACGGTCGAGGACCAGGCCGCGATGGTGGAGGGGGTGAAGCGGTCGGAATCAGGATTCATCTCTGACCCGATCACGTTGACCGCCGATGATCCGGTGCAACGGTCGTTTGACCTGATGGCCCGGTACAAGGTGTCGGGCTTCCCGGTGGTGGACGGGGAGCGGAAGTTGGTCGGGATCGTCACCAACCGCGATCTGCGAAACGATGCCGACCCCACCAAACCGGTTCGGGACTACATGACGTCGCAGGGTCTGGTGACCGCCGCTCCCGGTACCACACTTGATCAGGCCCGGGTGGCGATGCAGGACGCCCGTGTGGAGAAGTTGCCGATCGTGGACGCCGACGGGCGCTTGACGGGGATGTTCACGTTCAAAGACATCGAGAAGGTGCGGCGCTATCCCTCCTCGGCCAAGGACGATTCGGGACGCCTGCTGGTCGCCGCCGCCATCGGCGTGGGGGGCGACGGTGACGAACGGGCAGAGGCACTGGTTCGCGCGGGCGTCGACCTGCTGGCCATCGACAGTTCCCACGGCCATTCCGCGGGGATCCTTGAGTTCGCGGCCAAGATCAAGGACCGGTTCCCGGACACCCCGTTGATGGTCGGCAACGTGGCCACCGCCGACGGGGTCAGGGCTTGTGCGGATCATGGGGCGGATGTCGTGAAGGTCGGGGTCGGTCCCGGGTCGATCTGCACCACCCGCATCGTCACTGGCATCGGGGTGCCCCAGTTCACCGCCGTGGCCGACGCCGCCGAGGCCGCTCGTGAGGTCGGCGTGACCACCATCGCCGACGGAGGCATCCGCTATTCCGGAGACATCGTCAAGGCCCTGGGGGCGGGCGCCACCGCCGTCATGATCGGCAACCTGCTGGCCGGCACCGATGAGAGCCCGGGCGAACTGGTCCTGGTCGGCGGGCGGCGGTACAAGGAGTATCGCGGGATGGGCTCGACCGAGGCGATGCGCGCCGGGTCCGCAGATCGTTATTTCCAGGACGAGGGGGAGGAGCCCTCAAAGCTGGTCCCCGAAGGCGTGTCGGGGCTGTTGCCCTATCGCGGATCGGTCGGCGAGGTCGTGGTGCAGTTGGCCGGTGGGCTGCGGTCCGGCATGGGCTACGTGGGGGCGGCCAACCTCACCGAGCTGACTAATCGGGCGACCTTCGTCAAGCAATCCGCCGCCGGCGCCCGCGAATCCCACGTCCACGACCTGGACGTGGTCCATGAGGCCCCCAACTACCAGGTTCCCGGCAAGCATTAGCTCATGCGACTGGAGGACATCCTGACGCTGCTGGCGGCGTTGGAACGCGAGGGTGTCCGCTACGCCGTGTTCGGCGGGCTGGCGATGGCGGCGCACGGGCTGGATCGGGGCACGCGTGACCTGGACTTGTTCGTCGCCCCGGACCCCGACAACATTGCGCGGCTGCGAGCGGCGTTGTGGGGGGTCTTTGACGACCCCTCGATTGAAGAGATCACGTCTGAGGATCTAGCGCTTCCAAGCCACAGGTGGGGGCGACAGATGGGCCCTGCTGGTCATGACTTGATCAGACTATCTGACGGTCCTTCCAGCGGGTGAGCATCTGTTGCGGTGTGCGTCCGGCCATGTAGTCGCCGTGGTTGCGCCGGCGGGTGTTGTAGCGGCCCAGCCATGACTGCAGGGCGGTGTTGAGCGAGGCG
>JBBSNE010000290.1:0-4120 GCA_038232815.1 Euzebyales bacterium
CGCCCGCATGGTCTGCCCCCCAGGGGTGAACACGGTCGTGTCAACACCACCGGGCAGCCGATGCAATGCGGTCACGCGGTCAAGCACCGGTCCCAATCGGGCGGCGGTGTAGTCACTCAACAACGTCATCGCGGTGCAACCCCGCCCCAGCCGACGGATGAACGGAGCGAAGCCGTAGCGAACCATCCCGGCCTCGCGGCCATGGGTGATACCCAACGTCGGCATGTCCAGGTGAGCAGCCAACTCCGCCAGGGGCCAGGCCGATCCGAACACGACGATGTCGGCTTGGTGTTTCGCTGCGGCTGCCCGGACGGTGTGCAACAACGCCGGTGTGGGCAGCAGCGGGCGGCGTTGAACCCGATCCACCGGGTAGGCCAAGGCAGCGTCGTGTTGGCGATCCCCGGCCCAGGGTGAGGCCAGCACCCGGACGGTGTCGGCTGGAAGTGTGGCGACCAGATGGGACACCATCTGCTCGATTCCCCCCGACCTGGGGGGAAAGTCGTTGGTCACCCACAGGCTGCGAGCGGTCGGCTGGGCCGGTTGCCTCATGTCAGCTGTCAGAGGCCGCACGGGCGATGCGAGAGCCGATGGGCGGATGGCTGTAGAACAGCGTCACGACCCACGATGGCGGAGACGGGTCGGTCAGGTTCCGTTGTCCCAAACCGATCATCATCGAACGATACGCGTCTGGATCCACGGTCACTTCCAGTGCGCGGGCATCTGCCGCAGCCTCTGATCGTCGTGACACCCAACCCTCGACCGGGGCAAACACGACAAGCAGAATCAACGTGATCGCCACACTTCGGGCCGCCATGGATGCGGATGTCGGCCTTTTGGACACGATGTGGAGTGGCGACAGCCGGTTCACAGCGGCGACCAACAGCACGCTGACGCCGATCAGTCCGATGGCCCGCCGTTCGATGTCGTGATGTTGAGCATGACCCAGCTCATGGGCCACGATGGACACAATCTCCTCAGCCGGCGCATCGTCAATCAGGTTGTCGTACAGCACAATTCGTCGTGTCCCCCCCAACCCAGACACATAGGCATTGGACGTGGTGGTCCGCCGGCTCGCGTCGGCCACCAGAAGTTGGGCGTCTGCAGGCTCATCGGCGCGCACCAGCAATTGCACTATCGCGTCGCGCAGGTCGCCCTGGGGCAGCGGCGTGAAATCAAACAACAAGGGCTCGAACAAGAGGGGACCGACAAAGATCATGACCACCCCGATGACGCCGCCACAGACCCCGGCCACAGGCACCCAATGCCGACCCAGCCGATCACGCAGCCAGGCCGCCCCCATCACCGCCAGACCGACGCCGATCCAGTACGGGATGGTCTGCAGAACCCAGTCGCCGAACCACTGCAGGAAGTTCTGAGTGGACAGGCCCACGTCAACCGAACGGTCCCAAGCCCAGATCTGCACCGGAAGACGCACCACGTCCATCGCGGCCCAGACCGCTAGACCCGCCAGGCCGACCCGCAGCAACCGCCAGCGACGGACGGTCGTCATTGCCGCCGTGTCCCGGTCCCGAAGCCACAGCAATACCGCGGTGGCCGTTCCCGCCCGCAACACCAGCGACAGCAGGGCAGCGAAGCGCAAGGGCTGCCGATAGGCCTGTGCCGCGCGGATGGAGGCCAGGTCCAAAAATGTGGTCGGGTCGACCGCTTGCACAGCCGGAGCCAGCGGTCTGGTGATCTCGACCAGAACCAGACCAGCCAGCGCGACGATGGCCATCCCCCAGGCCACGACGCCGAGAACGCGATTGTTCACCAGGTCACGGGGACTGATCGACGCCGGCGAACGGTGCCGGTTCGGTGGTGATCTTGTCACTGGATCCACACCATCGGCAGGTGACGGTTTCGATGGTCTGGTCGTGAACCTCCGTGTGCTCCACCTGTCCCTCACCGGACACCGCCACGTGCCAATATCGCCGCGCCCGTTCGGCGACCTCCACATCGAAGCGGGTCAGGTTGCCACAGCCCTCACATTTGAAGCGTTGTCCCGCCTGCAGGCCCACGGCGTGTCCCGGATGTGACGACGGCGCGGGGTGGTCGTTGCTGGTCATCGGTTCCCTGGTCATCGTTTCCCTGGTCATTGGGTGCATGGTCATCGGTTGTCTGGCGTCGAGGTGGGGTATCACGCCATAGCGGTGGGTCGTGTGACCCATCGACGTGGCCAGCCTGGAACAACCGAGGATGACGTTGCCGACCGAAGTGATGTGGTTCAGACGCGATTTGCGTGTCACCGACCATCCTGCCTTGTCCGCCGCCGCCGAGGGACATCGACTGTTGTGTCTGTACGTCCTTGACCCTCGCCTGCTGAACTCTGCCCGCATGTCACCCGCCCGCATCGTGTACTTGCGCCACGCACTTGCGGATCTGGCAAGTTCGTTGTCGGATCTGGGTAATCGCTTGGTTGTCCTGACCGGGGACGCCACCTCGGTCGTGCCTCAGACCGCGGCAGAGGTGGGAGCGGTGACCGTCCACATCTCTGCTGACCACACGCCCTATGCCAGCGCCCGCGATACGGCCGTGCAGACCCGCCTGCAGGACCAGGGGATGGGTCTGGAATCGCATGCGGGCATCACGATCGGCCCGGTGGGATCGGTGCTGAACGGGTCGGGGTCGCCGTACCGGGTGTTCACGCCATTTCATCGTTCCTGGCGTCAACGCAAACACGGTCAACCGCTGTCGGCGCCCCATGTGCTGCCGCCGCCACCACAGAGCGTCATGGGCACAGCCGTGTCGGATTCGTCGTTGCTGCAGTCACCCGGCCCCGACATCGCGTGGGCGGACGGGGGTGAGACGGCGGCCCGCATTCGTCTGGGGCGCTGGCTGGACCACGGAGTCACGGACTACGACGACCGTCGCGACATCATGGCCGTCGACGGCACCAGTCGCCTGTCCCCCGACCTGCATTTCGGTTGTCTGTCAGCCCGCGAGATCTACACCCGCCTGGACCGAACCCAGGCGGGGCAGCAGACTTTCGCAGCCGAACTGGTGTGGCGCGACTTCTACGCCCACGTCCTGGGCGACTGGCCGCATGCTGCCGTGACAGCGTTTCGCCTGCAGTATCAGGACCTTCCCTGGCACGACGATCCCGACGCTCTGACAGCGTGGAAGCAGGGCCGGACCGGGTTTCCGATTGTGGATGCTGCAATGCGCCAACTGCTCACACAGGGGTGGATGCACAACCGCGCTCGCATGATCGTCGCCTCATTCTTATGTAAAGACCTGCTGATTGACTGGCGCCACGGGGAAGCGCATTTTCTTCGCCACCTGGTCGACAGCGACATGGCCAGCAACAACGGGGGCTGGCAGTGGGCGGCCGGAACCGGCACCGACGCCCAGCCGTTCTTCCGTATTTTCAACCCCCTGACGCAAAGCACCCGGTTACCGCCCATGGGAACTGAGCCCAGACCGGCAGGCGGACTACGGCGTGCGCATCGGTGCGGACTACCCGGTGCCGATCGTGAACCACGCCGACGCCCGCGATCGTGCGTTGGCGTGGTTCAACACGCACAAAGTCTCAACCTAACCCTATACCTAAGCCTTAGGGTCACGCGGGAAAGGCGGGAAGTCCAGGCCAGGACCTGGTGCACGGTCACGAAGGTCTGCAATGAAGGCCTGCACATCACTGATTGCCCGGTCGACATCGATCCCGTAATGAGGCGAGTCATATGGGCCGATGTGATCGATACCGCGTTGCAGCAGCGTCTGGGCGCCGGCGAGGTTGCCGCGTTGGGTGTGGGTGTACCCGACGGCCAGTTGGGCCATCCCCTTGAAGAACGACCGGTCCTCCTCCGGGGTGACCGGGCCCTTCCATGCCCATTCGAAGAACTCATGGGCCTCAAAGAAGCGCTGCTGGCCAAACAGGTCCGCTGCTGTGTCGATCGCCTCATCGACAGTGGTGCACACGTCCTCGGGTTCCACCCGGTCGGTCAGTTCGTTTTGGGCATCGCGGGGTAACGGTGCCCCGAATCGGTCCCGTGGCCGGGCGTTCTCGGGCAGGCCCTCCTCATTTCTGTCACGATCGGGATGGGCTTGCGACGCGTCGACGTTCATGACCTTGATCCTAGCCCAACGCTTGACCATCAAAAGGACATGTGACTGATGACCC
>JBBSNE010000291.1:0-4089 GCA_038232815.1 Euzebyales bacterium
GTTCGTGCCGCCGGTGCCCTGCCGCTGCTGGGTCGTATGGCCGAGCGTGCGGCCCCACCCCAGCTTCGAGGGCGGTTGGGTGAGGGACTCATGGCCAAACCCCAACTACAGGCGCCGCCGTCGCCCTTCAACGGGGTCGTTTCGCCCCACCGGCGGTTTGCCTACGGATCGATCCCGTTGAAGGCCGCCAAACGGGTCAAGGACGCCGCGGGGTGCAAGTTGAACGATGTCGTGATGGCCCTGACGGGCGGGGCGTTGCGGCGCTATCTGCTGCGGCGGGACCAGTTGGGCGACGAGCCCTTGCAGGCGATGGTGCCCATTTCGGTTCGGACCAAGGAACAAAAGGGTGCCGGGGGCAATCAGGTCAACGCCTTGATCGCGATGTTGCCGACCCACTTGGCAGCCGCGGAGGAGCGGTTGGCGGCAGCAACCGCGGCAATGGACGTGGCCAAGAGCGGTAACGCGGTTCCGGCGACTGTCCTGCGCGATTTCACCCAGTTCGCGACACCGGCGCTGGCGGCCACGGCGTCGCGCACCGTTGCCAGGCTGCGGATGGCCGACCGGGTGCGCACACCGTTCAACGTCGTGGTGTCCAACATCCCCGGGTCGCCGATCCCGCTGTATCTGGGCGGCGCACGTATGGAGGGGATCTATCCGGTCAGCGCCATCTATGACAACATCGGCTTGAACGTCACGGTGTTCAGCTATCGCGACGAGTTGCAGTTCGGCTTGGTCGCCGACCGCGAGATGGTGCCCGACATCTGGGACATGATGCAGGACTTCCACGATGAGATGGACGAACTGCTTGCCCTGGTGGAACCCTAGTGGCCGGCGATCAAGTCGACCAGTGCATACATCATCTTCTCGCGCACCAAGGCAACGCGCTCGTCCATTGACTCGGGATCCCAGGTCAAGGGGTCGATGGGGTCCAACACATCGACTTTGACCGTACCGGGTCGAATGGTCTGACTGCCCCGGGGCATGCACTCCCCGGTGCCGGCCATGACGATGGGCACGATCGGCACACCGGCCTGCCGGGCGATGTGAAAGGCGCCTTTCTTGAACCGGCCCAGTCCGGGTGTGTGCCAGCGGGTCGCCTCCGGCGCCAACACCAGGCACAGTTTCTGGGTCCGGATGCTGTCGATGGCCGGCTGGATCGCCTTGCGGGCCTGCGTGGAGTCCCCCCGATCGATGAAGGCCACATCGGCCATCTTGAACAGCTGTCCCAGCATCGGGACACCGGCCAGCTCCTGCTTTGCGATGGCAGTGATGCCTCCGCGTAACAGGTGCATCAGCACCAAGCCGTCAAGGTTTGACCGATGGTTGAAGATGAACACGCAGGGGCGGCAGTCAAAGAGGTGTTCTTCACCCCCGACGGTCTGCACCTTCACGCCGGCCAGGTTCAGGCTGAAGTCAGAGGACAACCCAACCGCGCCGTCGACGAAGGCCCGGGTGGAGCGTCGCAGCAGGCCGACCGGCCCGGCCAGGGCCGCGCCGCCGATCAATCCCGACACCGTTGCTGCCGACCGCGCCAGGGCGGTGGGGGCCGTGGACCCACCGACGTCACGGCCCTGCAGAACCGGCCAGCCGTTGTTCTGGGCTTCGCGTCGCATGTGGGGTCGAGGGTTCACCGCGGTTGGATGACCGACACTGGTCAGGAGGGGGATGTCCTCGTCACCGTCGCTGTAGGCAAAGGACTCGTGCAGATCCAGCGCCAGCGTTGCGGCGAGTTTTTCGACCGCCTCGGCCTTGAACACACCCCAGGGCGGTTGACCGATGATCCGACCGGTCGCCACCCCCTCGGCCACCTCGAACTCAGTACTGATCACATGCCCGATGCCCGTCGCGGCGGCGATCGCTTCAAGCTGGATGGAGGTGCCGGAGGACGCCAGGACAAGCGTATGGCCTTTGCTGCGATGGGTCTCCAGAAGCGCCCACGTCTCGGGCCGCAGTCGATTGACGATGTCGGCGTCATACACCGTTCGACCAAGCGCCCGGAGTTCCTTCACGCTGCGGCCGCCGTAGGCTTCAAGTGACCACTCCAGGAAGTCGATGAACTCCTCGGGTGTACGGACTCCGGTGATGGCGGCCTGGGCGATCTTCGCGGCTTCCGACGGCCCCAACTTCCCGCGACGGAACCGGTCCTTCATGAACGACAGCCCACTGAACCCGTCGATCAACGTGCCGTCGTAGTCAAAAATCGCCCCGACCGCCGGCCCATCCGGCGCGGCCCGCAGACAGTCGACCAACGTCCGCATCACGGCAGTCATTCCTGGGGGTCTCCTGCCTGGGTCTCCGACAAGTGGATGGTGTCCAGACGCGCGATCAACGTGGTCAGTCCCGCAAGCCAGGATTGACGGGACCGTTGGGCCTGGTTGCCTGCATCCAACAGGCCCCGGTTGTCAGCCAACGCGGCGCAACCGGTGAACAGTTCGCGCGAGACCGACTCCACCCCATGGATACGCCGTTGCCGGACCAGTTGCTTTCCCACTGCCAGACAATCGTCGACCAGTTGATCGGCAGTCATCGACCTGCCATCCCCCAGCGCCACCAGCACCTCGGCGGCCACCAGTTGGGCGTCCAGAAACGATCGCAAGACATGGTGGGCCACAAGTGGGCCCCGCCGCAACATCTCACTCGCCTGGTCCGCCGACAGGTCGTTGCCCTGCCATGTCGGTGCCATCAGCATCACTTCGGCCCGCAACTGGGTGCGATACGTCGGCTTGGGCGCGAAGTAGAACTCGAACTTCAACAGATCTCTGATCCGAAGGGCCTCGTTCCATGCGGTGCCCAGGTGGTCTGTTGCTGTGGGAAGTGTGGCGACGTGCAGCAGTGTCAGTTCGACGATGGCCCGAATCAACAGATGATGCAGGGCCCCGTTGCGGTAGAACGCGGCGGTGTGATGGCGTCCGGGTCGGACCGACCAGACGGGGACGGTGCCTTGGTCATAGACCTCGACGACGCCGGCGTCGGCCAGGCGGGCCAAGGTGGTCTGAAGTCCTGTGATGTCGCGGAGGTCTTCTGGGGGCCGCTCGACACCTTTGGCGTCCAGGTAGTCAAGAAGCGGCCGGATGCGCTGCCCGATCTGTTCGGGTGTCAATGCCCGGTCCCGCTCGCCCAACAGCACCAGGGTCACCAGCGACGTGGCGGTCGCCGGCGTGACCTCGTTGATCCGCGCGGCGACCCGGAAGGCCACCTTCTGCAGTTGTGACGGGCTGTCCCCGGCGTCTGCAAGGGCCCGGCGAAGCGGAAGCGGGTCACCGAAGCGCACCGCAACCCGGCCCAGGTGGGTGCGTTGGGATCGGAGATAGCGCAGTGCCCAGGCCAACCCTTCGGTCTGTTTGGTCCCGCCTTGTTCCTCCGCGGCCATCTCTGACACTTCGTGGAGTTGTTCATACACCAGCGAAACCGGAATCAGAACCGGGTCCGCGCCAGGCTCCAGGTCCAGCGCGTCGACCAGATAGCGCAGGATTCCATAGCGCGGCTGGCGGAGTTTGCCGGTACGCGTTCGGCCGCCCTCCATGAACCATTCCAGGTTGAACCGCTTGGCCATCAGGTGGGCCAGATAATGGCGGACGGCCTGTTTGTAGACTTCGTCACCCCCGAAGCTGCGCCGGATGAACACGATGCCGGCGCGCCGGCCCAATGGGCCGAAGGGCCAGAACGACAGGTTGTCACCGCTCAGCGTGTGGTTGGGCGGCATGTCGTGGTCCAGCAGGACGTCGCCCAGGATCAAGGGATCCACATAGCTGCGATGGGAGGGCAAGAACACCAACGAGTGCGAGCGGTTCAACTCCCGCAACCGGTCAAACGCTGCGCTGTCGGCATCGACGTCCCAGGCTTTTGTGTGCATCGGTCGCAGGATGCTGCGAAACAGTTCCATGGCCAAGGGCGACTGCACCGCCACCAGTTCGTGTAGTGACTGTTCTGCATCGTCGGTGACGTCGTCGGTGTCACGGTCCAACTTGACCGCCAGGTTTTCCATGTCCGCCTGGAACCCGGGCTTGTCCATGATCTGCTCGGCGATCAGGTGGGGGACCTTGTAGCGGGTGCCCAGGGTGCCCCGCTCGGCGCGATCCAGGGCCATGA
>JBBSNE010000292.1:0-4089 GCA_038232815.1 Euzebyales bacterium
CATCCAGCGCCGGTCATGGTCCAAAGTGGCCGAGCGTCGGTCGTGACCTGTCAGGCCGCCCCGCCGCTGGGGGTAAATGTCAGGGGTCTGTCGGCCTCACCGGTCTCGGTACCCCTGCATCCAGGCGACGCGATGGTGTTGTTCACTGACGGCGTGACCGAGGCTCAAAACCTTGACGGGGTGCGCTATGAGACCCAACGGCTGGTCGCACAGGTTTCCGCGGTCGCCGCCGCACCGTCATGGACGGCCGCCACGTTGGCCGCGGGGCTGTGGAGAAGCGTGCATGCTTGGGCGGGTGGACCTCCTGATGACGACTGTGCGATCTTGGTGGTTCGCCGGCCGGGGTAGCCTGCTTGTGACTGTGATTGCCTTCGGGCTGGTTGGCTGCGTGCCCCCGGCCTCGCAACCGACCATCGTCGAGACCGTCACCACGGTGGTCACGGTCAGCGAAGTCCCGCCGACCCAAGACCCGGTACTTCTCCAAGCCCGCCAGTCGGTTGGACCTCCTGCGATAGAGGTCGTGGAGTTGACGTTGGACGCGGCCCGACGAGTGGACTACATCCGTCACGAGGCGCCACGCGGACAAGGCCAGGAAAAGGCGATTGAGGACACCTATGAGGTGCTGGCGTTCTTAGAGGACGCTCAGGGCCAACTGGCCGAGGGGGTCGGAGACCTGCCCGACAACATGCTGCCCGGGGTCGTTGACAGCGCAGAAGCAATGTCACAAAGCGCTGGGGGGATAGCGGACAACGTGGAGGAAGAGGTAACCGCGGCAAGTGCTTATATCAGGGTTGACGCCGCTCTTGAGGAGGTGGTGGCGCAATGGGACCAGAGCGGCTCGCGCCCTGAGATGGAGGACAGCTTCAGTCAGCTGGTTGGGCAGGCACAGGAAGTTCTGGACGCTGCTCAGGGACTACAGCCGTATCCGCCCGACTGCCCCGGCTTGCGGGACAACCGCATTCGCTGGGCTGAGGTCGTGGTGGGACGGACTGAACAGCTTCGCCTGACTGCGGCGGAACGCGAGGGTCTGAAGTTCGATGAGCTGGTGGCCAGCTTCCGGCCGCAACCATTCGGTGAGGACCCGCTTGAGGCGGACGCGGCGACTCGCCCATGCTGGATCGAACAGTCGGCACTGCCCCCGGCCGAGAACACGCTGACGGTCAGGTTGGAAGAACTTGAGCAGTCCCTGACGAAGTAGGCTCGGCACACGATGGATGAGCCGCATCTTGATTTGGAAGTGGTCGACCTGGCACCTGCCCAAGGGCAGAGCCAGGTGAAGGCGTCGTCCAATGACCATTGGCGGGAGCACTCGACGGGCGCACGATCCAGACGGTTTGGCCGGGGTAGCGGTCTGGCGTTGCTAGCGCTGGCGCTTGGGTTGTCCGTCGGCTGGGCGTATGTGGCCTACCGCCATCTGGGGTCGGTCCGCGACGACCTGTTCAGTGCGCGGGGACAACTGGATCAAGCGGCGACCGCCCTGAAAGACGGCGACTTTGACACAGCACAAACGTTCCTGCAATCGGCCAAAGACACGTTTGCAACCGTGCCTGACAGGGTTGCTGCTCCTCAGGTGTTTCCAGCAAAGGTAGTCCCTGAGATACGCCGCACCTTGAACGCCGTCTCAGACCTTGCGGTAGCTGCTGATCTGGTGGCCGGCGCCGGGCTGGATGTGACGGGCCAACTGGGGGCCGGGTCCGGCGGCCTGGGGGCGTTGACACCGAAGGATGGACGGGTGCCGGTCGAGGCATTGGCCGAACTTGCCCCCGTCCTCATCGAGGCCGAAACAGCTGTGCTGGACGCCCAAACGGTTGTGACCGATGTGCCACGCAGTGGGATCTATCCGGCGGTAAGGGAGGCCAGGGATTCGTTCTTGACCCTGATCGACCCGGTTGTCGATCAGGTGATCACGGCCAGCCGGGCCATCCAGATCACCCCCGCGCTCTTCGGACAAGACGGTCCCCGGCGCTACATGGTGGTTGCGGCCAATCCCACGGAGGCCAGGGGCAGCGGTGGATTCTTCGGGGCCTACACCATCATGGAGGCAGTGGACGGGCAACTGACCTTCTCGCCCGTGAACCCCACCCAGGACCTGGAAGCGGTGCCTCGCGGCCGCATCCCCTGGGCGGACGAAAGCCTTGAGGAGCGCTACGACAAATACGGGGGCACGGGGTTCTTCTTGAACCTGAACATGACCCCCGATTTTCCCGCTGCCGCGACGGCCATCGAACGTTTTTATCGCGAGTCGACGGATGAGCAGATCGACGGGGTGATCGCCGTCAACCCCTTTGCATTTGAAGCGTTGTTGGGCATAGCCGGACCGGTCGATGTTCCCGGATTCGGTAGCGTCGGGCCGAATGAGGTCGTTGAGTTCGTGTCCCACGACGCCTACTCCGCCATCACCGACCCTGAGGAGCGCAAACGTCTGATCGGTCTGGTCGCCACTGCCGCACTTGGCGGGTTTTTGGACAACCCCGGCGGTGTTTCCGCGGATGAGGTCTTGACCGCTGTGGGCGACATGGTCACCAGCGAGAGCTTTCTGATGCACACGGCAGACGCCGATGAACAGACCGTCCTGGAACAACTGGGGGTGGCGGGCCGTCTGGGTGGCGGCCGGGAGAGCGAGGGTGATGTGCTGGGCGTGTTCCTGAACAGCGGATCCCCCTCGAAGGTGGACTACTGGCTGCAGCGTCGCATCAGCTACGACGTCAGCCTGGCACCCAACGGGCAGGCGGTGGGCACCCTGACCACAGGATTTTCTAACGGTGCCCCCACCACGGGCGAGCCGACATACATGGTCGGTGGCGTCAGCCCGCCCCTGGATGTCGGCGACGTGCTCAGTTTCGTCAGCGTGTATTGCGCACCGGGTTGCCGGTTCCATGAGGTGCCCGATGCCGGGTTTGAGGGGCTTGTAACCGAACGGGGGACAGAATTGGGGTTCGGTGTCACCTCGACCTGGATGCAGCTTAAGTCGGGGGAGGATCGCGATCTCCTGTGGACCTACGCGACACCGAGTTCGTGGAAGATGCGTGGGCTGAACCGGGTCTACCGGTTGCACTATGACCATCAGCCAATGATCACCCCGACACAGTTGCAAGTCCGGGTCGACATACCCCCAGGCCATGACGTCGCCGAGATGCCCCCAGAGAGTCAAATCGAGAATCAGACCGTGGTGATCAACGCCGCCCCCACCACTGATCTAAATTTCGAACTAGTCTTTTCACCCGTGCGCTGAACAGGTAACGGGCAGGTTGCGGACAGCGATCCCGAAGGGACGTACGCTTCACCTGTGGACGAATCGTATCGACAGGGGCCGTCATTGCTTGAATCGCTGTGGCGCTACCGCTACGTGGTGGTGGCGGTACCCCTGCTGGCTGGGTTACTCGGTTACTTCCTGGCCAAGCAGCAGATCCCCATCTATGAGGCCAGCGCCACCCTTTTGTTGAGCGATCCTGCCCGGACGCCTGGGCTTGACGACAACGTCCGGATCAACCCCGAGGAGTTCGTTCCTCAGCAGGCGGCCCGTGCCACTGCACGTGAGGTGTTCGTGGCTGCACAGGAGGCACTGGACACACCGCCGTCTTTGCAGGAGATGATGGCCAACGTGTCGATGCAGCAATCCTCGGAGGACCTGTCGTTGACAATCACCTCCGCCTCACCCGATCCGGACCAGGCGGCAGCCATCGCCAACGCCCTGGCCACCTCATTCATGGCGAACAACGAACAAGACCAACGCGAGGGAGCCGACAGGGCCGTCTTCGAACTGGAACAGCAATCAGCGGATTTGGAAACGCGCCTGGTTGAACTGGAGGCGCAGTTTGGCGCCGACCCGCAGAACTTCGCCGTGCAGAGTCAGATCCAGAACCTGTCCCTGCGATTGATCGACTTGCAGGGCTTGATCTCCTCTGTTCGCAGCAATGCGGAGTTACGAGGCGACGGGGTCGATGTGTTCGAGCAGGCGCAGGTACCCCAAGGACCGTCAAGTCCGCAGCCGTTGATTCAGGCGATCCTGTTTGCGTTCTTCGGTGGCGTTGTTGCCAGTCTGTGGGCCTACTGGAAGGCCGGACGGTCACATCGAGTCCTCAGTCGCAC
>JBBSNE010000293.1:0-4088 GCA_038232815.1 Euzebyales bacterium
CCGAAGGTCAGCCGGCTGAGGCCGTCATCGATCGCCGCCTGCACCGCACCGGGAGGTAGGTCGATGGAGCCATCAATGCAAATCGTGGAAACCGACTTGGGGCCAGTGCGGGTCCGTGGGGCGGGCACAGGACCCCCAGTGGTGTTCGTCCACGGAATCCTGGTCGACAGTCGCCTGTGGGAACCGGCGGCGGACCTGGTCGTCCCGTATGGTCAGACGGTCTTGGTCGACCTGCCGCTTGGCACCCACGCGGCGCCGGTTCCCGACCGGTCGAAGCTGACGCTTGGCGGTGTCGCCAGTGCGTTGCTGCAGGTGATCGACGCCGTCACCGACGGGCCGGTGGTGCTGGTCGGCAACGACACCGGCGGGGCGGTTGCCCAGGTCGCCACGGCCGTGGCTCCCGAGAGGGTGGCGGGTCTGGTGCTCACTCCCTGTGAGGTGTTTCAACACACGCCGCCTCGTTTTCTGAAGCCGCTGCAGTCAGTCCTGGGTATCCCAGGGGTGGCGCCGCTGGTGCCGCGTGTGCTGGGCGTTCCTGCGCTGTTCCAGCGGCCCGGCCGTTTGAACGTGTTGACCGACAAGGGGTTCCCTGCGGACCTGGTCGAGGATTGGCTGAGACCTAGCAGCCATGTCCCCGAAGTGCTCGACGACGTGCTTCACCTGTTTCGATCCGCACAACCCAGCGACACCCTCGACGCCGCCAGGGCCCTGGAGGGTTGGGACGGCCAGGCCGCGGTGGTGTGGGCCACTGATGATTTCTTCTTCCCCCCTGAACATGGGAAACGGATCGCTGCCCACCTGGATGCAGACCCCTTGACCTGGGTACCCGACGCAAACCTGTTTTGCCCTGGGACCGGCCTGACGCCGTTGCAACTGCCGTCATTGACGTGTTGCAGCGGGCACACGTCTGAGCCCGCCGTCACAATCGCCGAAGCACCGCCGGAGGAATGTCGTAGTGATCACGCAACCAGGCCAGATTGTCGGTACGAAAGCCCACGTATTCACGCACGCTCGATGGTGGCGTGGAAGTCGACGGCGCCGCGCACCGGGCGGCCGGAACGGTACATGGCCGTCACGGTAGGGCCCGGTCGCTGGGGGTTCATCCCCTGGTTGACGCCAGTGTTGCCCGGCACGGGCACAATGATGTTGCCCGGCACGGGCACAATGAGGTTGCAAAGGGCAGGCACAGTGGGAGGGACGCCTTGGCGCAGACCACGCCGGATAGGTAACAATCAGCAACCGCCGGTCATCCCCGCCCAACCCAGGCACCCAACAGGAGCGACATCGTGAGCAACAACTCATTCGACGCCAAGCAGACGTTGACGGTCGGCGACACCGACTATGAGATCTATGACCTGGGGGCGGTCGACACCGACCTGCCCGCGTTGCCCTACTCGATCCGGGTGCTGCTGGAGAACCTGCTGCGCAACGAGGACGGCGAGAACATCACCGCCGACGACATCCGTGCGGTCGCCGCCTACGACCCGTCCGTCGAGCCCAGCGAAGAGATCTTGTTCACCCCCGCCCGGGTGTTGTTGCAGGACTTCACCGGGGTGCCGGTGGTTGTCGACCTTGCGGTCATGCGTGATGCCGTCGCCGACCTTGGCGGCAAGCCCGACGTGATCAATCCGCGGGTCCCGGTGGACCTGGTCATCGACCACTCGATCCAGGTCGACACCTTCGCTGTGCCTGACGCATTCCAGAAGAATGCCGAGATCGAGTTCGAGCGCAACTACGAGCGCTACCAGTTCCTGCGCTGGGGCCAGACCGCTTTTGACAACTTCAGGGTCGTCCCGCCCAACACCGGGATCGTGCACCAGGTCAACCTGGAGTACCTCGGCCAGGTCGTCTTCCACAACGAAGAGACGGGCCAGGCCTATCCTGACTCCCTGGTCGGCACCGACAGCCACACGCCGATGATCAACGGTCTGGGCGTCGTCGGCTGGGGCGTCGGGGGGATCGAGGCCGAGGCCGCCATGCTCGGCCAACCCATCTCCATGTTGATCCCGCAGGTCGTCGGGTTCGAACTGACCGGCGCCCTGGCCGAGGGGGCGACGGCCACCGACATGGTGCTGACGGTCACAGAGATGCTGCGCAAGAAGGGCGTGGTGGGCAAGTTCGTGGAGTTCTTCGGTGAGGGTGTGACCAGCGTCCCGATCCCCGACCGCGCCACGCTTGGCAACATGAGCCCGGAGTTCGGCTCGACCATCTCAATCTTCCCGGTTGACCAGCGCACGCTTGACTACATGCACTTCACCGGGCGCCCGGATGACCAGATCGCCTTGGTCGAGGCCTATGCCAAGGCGCAGGGCCTGTGGCACGACCCCGCCAACCGTCCGGTGTTCACCGACACGCTCAGCCTGGACCTGTCCACAATCGTGCCCTCCATGGCCGGCCCCACACGTCCGCAGGACCGGGTCCCGTTGACAGAATCGAAAAAGGGCTTGCGGGAGGTCCTGCCGAACTGGACCGACGGGCTTGAAAAAGACCCGGACGACGAAGCCAACGAAGCAGGCCTGGAAAGCTTCCCCGCCTCAGACGCCCCCACCGGCAGCGGGCAGAGAATGGTTGCCGAGCCCGAGCACGTCAGCGGCGGCGATGAACTGCCCGACCGTGCCTTCAAGCCGACGCCCGTGGCCATGGCCAGCGGTGAGGAGTTCGACCTGGACCACGGTGACGTGGTGATCGCTGCGATCACGTCGTGCACCAACACCTCCAACCCCCAGGTGATGATCGCCGCCGGCCTGTTGGCCAAGAACGCTGTTGAGAAGGGCCTGACCCGTAAACCCTGGGTCAAGACGTCGCTGGCGCCGGGATCCAAGGTGGTCACCGACTATTACGACCGGGCCGGGCTGACCCCGTACTTGGACAAGTTGGGCTTCAGCCTGGTCGGCTACGGCTGCACCACCTGCATCGGCAACTCCGGTCCGCTGCCTCCCGCGATCTCCAAAGCCATTCATGACGAGGGGCTGGCGGCGGTCAGCGTGCTCAGCGGCAACCGCAACTTCGAGGGCCGAATCGGCCCCGACGTCAAGCTGAACTATCTGATGTCCCCGCCGCTGGTCGTCACCTACGCCATCGCCGGGACCATGGACATCGACCTGTACAACGAGCCGATCGGCACCGACGCCGACGGCAACGACGTGATGATGGCCGACATCTGGCCTACCAACGACCAGATCGACCAGGTGGTCGCCGACGCCGTCCAGCGGGAGCAGTTCATCGAGCGGTACGCCGATGTGTTCACCGGCGGTGAGCGGTGGCAAGAGGTCCCCGTCAGCGGCGGCAGCAGGTTTGAGTGGTCCGATGAGTCGACCTACATCCAAAAGCCCACGTTCTTCGACGGGATGGGTCCCGAACCCGATGAGTTGAGCGACATCACCGGCGCGAAGGTGCTGGTCAAGGTCGCCGACTCCGTCACCACAGACCACATCAGCCCGGCCGGGGCGATCAAGAAGGATTCGCCGGCCGGCGCCTACCTGCTGGACAAGGGCGTGGAGGTCACGGACTTCAACTCCTACGGGTCCCGTCGCGGCAATCACGAGGTGATGATGCGCGGCACCTTCGGCAACATCCGGCTGCGCAACGAGATGGCGCCGGGCACCGAGGGTGGGTTCACCACCAAGGACGGCAAGGTCACGACCATCTATGAGGCGGCGATGGAGTACCAGAAGGAGGGGATCCCGTTGGTGGTCCTGGCGGGGGAGGAGTACGGCACCGGATCCTCACGTGACTGGGCGGCCAAGGGGACGATCCTGTTGGGCGTCAAGGCCGTGATCGCCAAGTCCTATGAGCGGATCCACCGATCCAACCTGATCGGCATGGGCGTGCTGCCCTTGCAGTTCAAAGACGGCGAGGGCGTGGAGGAGTTGGGTCTGACCGGAGAGGAGGAGTTCTCGATCACCGGCATCACCGGCGGCCAGGACGGCCGGGTTCCGGATGAGGTCACCGTCAACGCCGGCGAAAAGGAATTCACCGCTGAGGTTCGACTGGACACCCCCAACGAGCAGGAGTACTACCGCCACGGCGGCATCCTCCACTACGTCCTGCGTGATTTGGTCAGCTGACCGACTGGTCCTGTAGCTGGA
>JBBSNE010000294.1:0-4067 GCA_038232815.1 Euzebyales bacterium
CCCAGATGGGCACCTCGTTGCTGGCACGGATCGACGGCGGCCGATCGTCTGTGGACCATCATGCATTCCACAACCAGCCCTTGGCCGCCGCCGGTTGATAGCGGTACACCGGCCGTCCTTTGATCGCTGAGGCAGGGACGGAACCGAATTGGCGGGAATCCGTACTGGCGTCGGGATTGTCGCCCAGAACCTGGATCCCGTGGTCGGTGTGGATACGACCTGCGCGTTTGATCAACGTTCGTGACGGGTCACGCGGATCGTTCACGACCACCAGACGCCCGCTGCGGGGGCGCAGGGGCACCACCACGACACGGTCACCCGGCCAAAGCGTTGGCACCATGCTGGTCCCGGCCACCTGGACGCGCGGCAGGCGGATGAGGGCGACAATGCACACCACCACACACAATGCCATCACGGGACGTCGGGGCACGAAAGGTTCCTTGTCAGGGTGGTCAAGACGACGGCTAGAGTAAGGCCGCCGTCAGTACGACCGACACCAAGGAGAACGTATGCTCCGGCGACTTTTCGCCCTGACCGACCGCTTCAGCTCCCCTGACACGGCCTTTGCTCATTGCGACCTGATGTGTGGGGTCTATGACCCGGCACAGGCCCGCATCGAGGCCGAGTCGGTGATGAAGTCGGCCGAGAAATACCAAGACTCCGACGACCCGGTGTTCAAGCAGCGGGCCATCATGATCAAAGAAGAACGGGCCGAGCTGGTCAAACATCACCTGTCGGTGCTGTGGACCGACTACTTCAAGCCCCCACACGTGGAGCAGTTCCCGCAACTGCACGATCTGTTCTGGCGGGCCATCAAGCAGGCCGGCGACGCCAAGAAGTCGGTCGACCCCGCCGACGGGCAAAAGCTGTTGGACCTGATCGACGAGATCGCCGAGATCTTCGCCGAGACCAAGAAGTAAGAAGGCATCACACCTAGACACAGCGCCCCGATGCCGAAAGGTCTTGGGGCGCTGTCGTCCGCAGGGTCGCGCTCAGTCGGCCAACTTCACTCGCGATCTGGCAGAGGCCGCCCATATCATCAGCCACAGGTTGCCGCCGACGATAGCTGATACAAACGCAAGCCAGTCCGGGATTACCTCGGCGCCCAGGGCGACCGCGAGTGCTCCCGTGCCGGTCCATACCCCGATGATGACGCCCGACCAGGACAGCAGTCGTGGCTGGCGCCTCTCCAGCAGCGCAGAGGTGGCGACCAGAACAATGGTCAACCCGTACAAAAGAATGACCCATAACAGCGCCAAGCCGATCATCACGTCAGCCGACATCATGGCGATGTCACCAAGCGTGGCGCGGGTGGCGGGGTCTGCCGCCACGAACCGGTTGGCCATGGTAGGCAGACCGAAACCGTCCAGTGAAAACTGTACGGCGAGGACGGCCGCACCGATCAGCGCAGCGCTGGCAGCCCAGCCACCCACCACCCTCGCACGGGGGTCGTTGAGAAGTCGGGGATATCCACCCAGCCCCAGCGCCCACAGTGTGGCGCCGACAACTGAACCGAAGTGAATGAGCGCGTAGGCAGGGTGTGCGACAACGAATGCAAGCGCTGCCTCACCGGAATTCTCTGGCAGGTCGCCATGGGCGGCTCCCATCGCAAGATTGAGGGCGGCCCCCGCAAAGACGAGGCTGGTCGTCATACGAATCGTCTGGTCTGGTGTCGTCGCGAGTCTCATGGGGAACTTCCCAGGGTCTTGGGGGGCAACACGTCTTCAAGCGCCCATGCCAGAGCGTCCAGGACCGCAGTGGCATGAGCTGGATTCAGCCTGATTCCCTTGACTGTCGCAATGACCAGCTCGGTTTGGGTCCGGGGATGCGGCGAAGGGGTGCCGCCCTGCCCGGTCGCTATCTGCTCGAACAGCGACATCAGCCCGTCACGCCAACCGGATTCGATCGTCTCGATGATGCCCCTGATGGCATGGTCGCGTCGCGCACGAAGGTCGACCTCGGCGAGAACCACGAACACCTCCGGCCGAGCCTCGATCATCCCGCTCAACATCGACAGGTGGGCACGGATCCGCTCGGCGGGGGTGCCTGTTGACGGGATTGTGTGTCGCAAGGGGGCGATCGTCATTTGGACGACGCCTTCGATCAGGTCCTGCTTTGTCGTGAAGTAGTGGTGAAGGGTCGAATGGTCAATCCCAGCGGCCGCTGCCACTTGACGAAGCCGCAGTCCTTCCAACCCGCGTGCGGCGATATCCTGAAACGCAGCTTCCAGAATTGCCTGGCGACGCTTGGGCTCCGTCGTCGCCGTCATTTCCTCACCCTAACACACTCAACCAACCAGTTGGTTGACCGCGAATCCATGAACAACCTCACCCCGCCACATCTACTTCGCTGGAACGGTCTTCGACTCCTCGAGGCGATCCAGTCCGGACACCGGAATGAGATCTGGCGCGGGACCCTCAGGGGAGCCTCGGTGTCGGTCAGACACAGCCGACGGCCCATCGCGTCGTTGGATTGGGAACTGGATTTGATGGAGCACTTGGACCAGGAAGGCTTTGTCGTCCCTGGCGTTATCCCCGCTAACGATGGCACTCGCCATGTCCATGGCATCGTGGTCCAGCGTTGGCTTCAGGGTCGGCCCCCATCGTCCGGCGCCGATTGGCATGACGTCGCTACGGAACTGACCCGACTCCACGATCTGACCTCCGGGTACCCCCAACGGCCGGAAAGCTGCGTGGTGACGGAGCTGCGCACCCAGCGACGAAGCGTCGACGCCGATCTCGATACGATGTCACCCGCAGACCGTGAGCTGGTCCTGACCATCTTCGACGCAATGGGCGACATCCCGGCCACGGTGATTCATGGGGATCCAGGCGCCTCAAACATCAGACTGACCAGCGACGGACGGGTGGGACTTCTTGATTGGGATGAAAGCCGGGTGGACCTGGTGTGGCTGGATATATCGCAGTTGGGCGTAGAGGTCTTGGACCCACCGAAGCATGCTGCGGCGCAGGAGTTGACGCATGCGTGGGAGGCCGTAAATGGTTGGGTCGTCGAGCGCGATTACGCGCGCGGCCATCTTGCTGCCCTCAGAAGAGCCGTTGCACAGCGGTCAGGCCTGCAGCAGTAACCGGGTGGGTGGTACACCACACCCATGCCGATCGACATCGACGCGTTGCTGGCCGCCGACCCCATCGAATGGGACTCGTCGTGGACAGCCGATGACGTGATCCTGTACCACCTGGGCATTGGCGCCGGCGTCCCGGCCACCGACGCCCAAGAGCTGCGTTACACCTACGAACAAGATTTGGTGGTGCTGCCCACGTTCGGGACGGTGCCCGGGTTCATGCCGATCCACAACTTCGCTGATCTGCCGGGGTTGGACATCGACCTGCGCATGCTGGTGCATGCCGAACATCATCTGAAACTGCTCGGGCAGCTACCGGCGACGGCAAAGGCGATCTCGACCTGCAAAGCGACAGCCGTCCATGACAAACGATCCGGGGCATCTGTCGTGTTTGAGATGCGCACCGTTGTGGACGGAGATGAGTTGGTGCGCAACACGATGACCGCCTTCATCAAGGGGGAGGGAGGGTTTGGCGGCGAGCCAGGACCCAGCGCCCCTCGCATACGTCCGCCCAAGCGTGACGCCGATGCACAGGTCACCACGCCCACCATGGAACAGCAGGCGTTGTTGTATCGCCTCTCAGGCGACGCCAACCCGTTGCATGTCGACCCGGAGTTCGCCGCCGTCGCCGGGTTTGACCGCCCGATCCTTCACGGCATGTGCACGTTCGGGATGGCCGGCAAGGCGGCGGTGGACCGCCTGCTCGGCGGCGATGTGGAGGCAGTGGCTGGATTCCAGGCCCGCTTCAGCGGGGTCGTGATGCCGGGTGACACCCTCGTCCACGATCTGTGGTGGGAGGACGAGGATGAGGGCGCCATTGTCATTCAGACACGTGCGGGGGACACCACGGTGCTGAAGCAGGCCCGAATCCTTCTTCGTTAGTCGACGTTCACAGGCTCGATTCGATCGTGTCGTCGGTGTTCAGGTCACCGTTCTCATCGAACTGTTTCACGTCATAGGTGCCCACCGACGGCTCGCCGGC
>JBBSNE010000295.1:0-4044 GCA_038232815.1 Euzebyales bacterium
GGATCACCGTCGGTCGGGCAAAGCGACGACGGCAGGCCGACAGCGGTCTTTGAAGCCGGTCACTCGGCACGGCACACTTGCGGCCACCCCACCTGCACGACACGGCCCGGTGGCCAAGTGGTAAGGCATGCGACTGCAACTCGCTTATCGCCGGTTCGATTCCGGCCCGGGCCTCTGACCGACGCCGTCGCGCCGACTCACGCCAGATATGTGGAGGACTCGATGAACGGCCGCTCGGCCGCCCCCATCGGTGTCGCGGGGTCGGCGCCGAACCAGAACTCCTCCGATATCCTGCGCCACCGGTTGCGCGCCCCCAACAGCGCCATGATCGAGTTGATGCCCCACTGGATCCGGTTCAACACCAGATAGTCCGGGGGCAGGTTCAGCTTGCGGATCATGTCGCTGTACCCGGCCCGCAGGTCAGAGGTCTGGGCGATGACCTCGCGGGCGAATTCGGAGGTGTAGGTGAACTCCTCGTAGTCAAGGATCGGCCGATTGAAGTCCTTGAACCAGGCCAGCAGTCGCTCTGCATCGGGCTTCGCCCCCGGCAGAAACCCTGCCTCCTCAAAGACTTGCACCAGCCCTTGCGCGTCGTCGTTCCACAACGGAGCAAGCTGACGTTTGATCATCGTCCGGGTCGCCGAAGAGAAGGTCTTGACCGCCCCGAAGTCCAAGAAGACCACGGTGCCGTCGCCCGGGAACAGGTAATTGCCCGGATGTGGGTCGCTGTTGAACAGCCGGAAGCGGTGCAGGGAACCGAAGCAGAAGCGGTAGATCGCCTCTGCGTAGCGTTGCCGTTCCTCCTCCTCGCTGTTCGACAACATCACCTCAAACGGTTTGCCCTCCATGTACTCGCTGACCAGCACCCGGGGCCGGCACCAGTCCAGATGGGTCCGGGGGATCCGGATGAACGGGTGCCCGTCGTAGCGCAAGAAAAAGGCGTGCTGGTACTGCGCCTCCCGTTGGTAGTCCAACTCGTCGGACATGCGGTCGCGCATCTCGAGCATCAGCGGTTTGACCTTCAGGTTGGGCGACACGACCTTCACCAGCGGTGCCAACAGCTCGGCGTTGTCCAGGTCTGACTCGATGGCCTCGGCGATGCCGGGGTACTGCACCTTCACCGCCACCTCGCTGCCGTCGGGCAACACCGCCCGGTGGACCTGACCGATGGAGGCGCTGGCGATGGCGTCTCGGTCCCACTCGACAAAAACGTCCTCGACGGGCGTGCCGTACTGCTCCTCGATCACTGCCTCGATCACGCCCACGTCCACCGGTTCGGACTGGGCACGCAGCGACGCCAACTCCTCCTGGTAGGCCTCGCGCACATCGTCGGGCAGGTCCAGATCGACGAACGAGGCGATCTGACCCATCTTCATCGCCAGGCCCTTCATCGACCCCAACATCTTCGCCGCCTGGGCGGCGGTGTCGGCATGGAACGCAGATTCTGCCCCGCCTTTGCCCGCCAGGTCGCGGATTCGGGCCCCCAGCAACCCGGCCCCCGCCCCGGCTGAGAAGCGCGCCAGATCCCGGCCGCGCGACACCCGATCACCCAGCGGCGAGCCAGGGGTGGAACGCCGGCGGGGGGAGGGGTCACGAGCCATGGCCGCATTCTGCCCGCTGGACGACCGTGAACCGAACCGAGCCCCACCGCTGTCCACCAAGCGCGGGAACCGTAGGCTGCGGTGCCTCATGGATGCGATCCTGCGTGGCGTCGACCACGTCGAGCTTGACCAGACCGCGGTCACCACAGTTGCGCCGGATCTGGCCATCGGGTTGTCGCGAGGCCGCCACCCCAAGACCTACCGCTATGTGGACCCCAATGAGGATGTCGTTGCGGTCCACCGCGAAAATGGGGCCACGGTGTTGATGGTCGCCGACGGGCACAACGGCCATCAGGTCAGCCATGCTGCGGTGGACTTGATGCGGGACGCACTCACCGCCGAGGTTCCGGCGTGGACCCGCCATGGGGCCGTTCGGGCGTTCCATGAACTGAACGAGGAGGTTCGGGCGGTCCGCCGGACGTTGGAACCACCGAACAGGTCCGCTCGGACGACTCTTGTCGTCGCCGTCGTCACGACCAACAGCGACGGTCAACGATGCCTGGTCCATGCATCGGTTGGCGACTCCGCGGTGTTCACCATCCGGAACAAAACGGTGACGCAATTGAGCAAGGATCGCCAACACTTCCTGGGGGATCGTCTGTCCCCTCCGCAAGTTGCTGGAGCGATGCACTACGGACAAACCGACCTCCACGCCGACGATGTGGTCATCGTGGTCAGCGACGGGTTCACGAACTTTGCGCGTCCCCAAGATCTCTCACAACTGATCGGACCAGACCCCGAACAGACGGTCCGTCGCATCATCGACCGTGCCGGCAAGGCCGGGGCGGGGGACAACATCGCCGTTGCGGCGTTGTTGGGTGACACGACTTTTCGCGATGCGGCCGTACAGGATGACCAGACATGACCACGACCCCTCAGACCGATCCGAGCGACCACGTGTTGGCACGTCGGCTGGCCACCCAGGCGGGACACGTGCTGCTGAAACTGCGTGCGGCACATCCCGATCCAGGGTCGCGGCGGCAGGCCCTCAAAGATGCTGGTGACGCGTCGGCGCAGCGCTTCCTGGCCGCAGAACTGGCCCGTCATGTTCCCGGGGATGCCGTCCTCAGCGAGGAGGCCGGTGACAGCCAGCAGCGTCTGGACGCCCAGCGGTGCTGGATCATCGACCCGGTCGATGGCACCAGAGAGTTCGGGGATCCGCCACGTGACGACTGGGCCGTCCATGTCGCCCTGTGGCAACGGACTGCCGGGAACGGGGGCGACGTCACGGCCGGCGCGGTTGCGCTGCCGGCACTGGATCTGACCCTGGCGACCGACGACCCACCCGTCTTGCCGCCTTCCCACGACGGCCCCCCCCGGATCGTGGTCAGCCGGACCCGGCCACCGACGCAGGCGCATCTGATCGCTGACGCGTTGGGCGGCGAGTTGGTGGCGATGGGCAGCGCCGGCGCCAAGACGATGGCGGTCGTCCGCGGACTGGCGGAGGTCTACGTCCACGCGGGCGGACAGTACGAATGGGACAGCGCCGCCCCGGTCGCGGTGGCACGGGCTGCCGGTCTGCACGCCTCACGAATCGACGGCTCACCGCTGCGCTACAACACCGCTGATCCATACCTGCCCGACCTACTGATCGCGCGCCAACATCTGGCGCAAGCCGCGCTTGAGGCGATCAACGCCTGATCAGGCGAACAGGTCAGCGAACGCCTGCAACGATTCGGGATTGGCCATCGCGTCGGCGTTGTCGACCGACTCGCCCGCAATGACCTTGCGGACGGCCTTCTCGACCTTCTTTCCTGACAGCGTGTAGGGGATGTCAGGCACCGCCAGGATGTGGGCGGGTACATGGCGGGGCGTCGTGGCCTTGCGGATCTGGGCGGCGATGTCGGTGCGCAACTCGTCGGTCAACTGCGCCCCCTCAGCCATGACCACACACAGGACCACCTCGACGTCGCCCTGGTGTTGGCGCCCCACGACGATGGAGTCGGCGATCTGGCTGAACGGCTCGATCGCCCGGTAGATCTCCGCGGTACCGATGCGGACCCCGCCGGGGTTCAACGTCGTGTCAGAACGGCCGTAGATGATCACGCCCCCCTCGGGACGCAATTCGATGAAATCGCCGTGGGTCCACACGCCCGGGTGTTCGGCAAAGTAGGCGTTGTGGTAGCGGCTGTCGTCGTCATCGTTGTAAAAGCCGATCGGCATCGAGGGGAACGGTTTGGTGCAGACCAACTCACCCTTGGTGCCCACGTCGACGATCTGGCCGTTCTCATCCACCGCCTCCACCCCCATCCCCAGGGCCCGGCCCTGCAGTTCGCCTCGGCGCACGGGCAGCGTCGGCACACCAGCGGCGAAACAGCCGATCAGATCGGTGCCGCCGCTGACACTGGCCAGATGCAGGTCCTGCTTGACATTGGCATAGGCCCAGTCGAACTGTTCGGGGTTCAGGGGCGCGCCGGTCGACAACAGTGATCGCAGGGCGGAC
>JBBSNE010000296.1:0-4039 GCA_038232815.1 Euzebyales bacterium
ACCAAGCCTGGCATCGGGCTGCAGCACGACCCGTCCGGCGAAGGGCTGTACGACACCGACGACGAAGCGGCGCTGTCTGTCGACCAACTCCATGGATCCGACGTTCAAACGTCCCTGGTCATCAAGGGTGAGGGATGCGGTAACGGTGTCATCGGCAATCCAGCCCCGGGCCACGTCCGGGGGCACGAACGCCGAGTCGACACGGTGGGCGTGGCCGGAATCGTCGATGACCACCGGTGGTGTGCCGGCGACGGTGAGGGGTGGCTCGACGAACCCGAAGCCACGGGGATGGGGGATGAAGCGGCCGGTGACCTGCACGTGCGGTTCCTGGAGGATGATGACGGCGACGGAACAGACCCATGAGGTCTGTGGGGCAAGATAGCCGCCGCATGACGCTCGGGCCGCGCAACAGGGGGTTTTCGGCCGGCGGCCACGGCCCGGTCAGACCGGGTGGTTGATCCTCTGTAGTTGCCCGTCGATGATCTCGACGGTCCGATCACCGAAGTCCAGCACACGCTCGTCGTGGGTGACGACGATGGCGGCCACGCCACGGTCCTTGATCTCACGTCGCAGCAACTCCATGACCTGTTGCCCAAGTGTTGTGTCCAAGGCGGAGGTCGGAGACCTTGCGGACCTCGTCCAGTTCCAATGCCGGCATGACTTATCCGATCGCTTCAGCGGGGTCGATGGACAGAATTCGGCGCAGCGTGAACAGGCTGCCGATCAAGGCGGTGGCCACCGTGCCCACCGCGATCAGCCCCAGCCGCGACGGTATGAGCCGTACCGGAAGGTCTGCCGGCAACACTGCGACGAACCCCAGGCTTGCCGCGATGCCCACCGCCACCACGCTGATCACGACGGCCTGGAGCGAGATGCCGACAAGAAGGTCACTGGTGCGGGCCCCGAGGGCCTTCAGCACGGCATACAGCCCCACCCGTTCCAACGTGATCAGGGCGAAGAACAACGCCACCACCAACAGGGTGACGGCGAACGTGACACCGATGATGCCCCTGAAGGTTTGTGACTGGCTCTGCACGACCTCCAGCGCGCCGATGACCTGTTCAGGTGTCGCCACCGCCACCCCGTCAACCTGTCTGCCGATACGGTCCGCCAGGCCCGTCTGCCCGTCATCCGCGGGGGTGACGACCAGTGCTTGTGCAGTCTGTTGCGGGGGTAGGGCGGTTGGGTCGGATGCGCCGATCACGCTGCGCCAGTCGGCTGTCGCCAACCAGATGGTGGGCGCCCCTTGCGTCAGATCGTCCACGATGTGGCTGACGGTGATCTGTTCGGCACCGGGACCCAACGCAAGCTGCGCTCCCGGTCCGATCCCGATCAGATCTGCCAGGGTGGCGTCCACCACTGCGCCGCGGTCACAGGGCGGCGCCGGGATCTGATCGGTGGGCTGGTCATAGCCGAACGCGATCACGTCTTGGATCTGTTCTTGATCTGTCGTTTCACCGGACGCAGGCACAGGACCGACGGTGGTGGCGGCCTGACTCAACCATCCGACCGCGCCGACACCGTCCACCTGTTCGATCTGCTGTGCGGTGCCCGCGGCGACGCGGGATCGTTGCAGTTGCAATTCGGCATCGCGGCAAAGACCAGCAGGCGGTTGTCGTGCGCCCGGTATGCACCGGTCTGACTCAATTCCAGCCCATCCAAAAACCCGCCCAGCACCACCAACAGCATTACCAGCAGCGTCAGCGCCACACCCACCGGGACAAACCTGCCGGGCTGGCGCAGCAGCTCCTTCAGGGCGATCCGCATCAGATTCCAGCCTTCGTGGTCGCCGGCACGGGATCGACGTTCAACACTCGTCGGATGGCTCCCAGGCCGACGATGATCACCACCTGGATCAGTACGGGACGAACGACGTCGGCACGACTGGCGTCCACGGCCCGCAACAACACCAACGCGTCGCTTTTCTGAACGGTCAGGATCAGGAAGAACACGCCGGTGACGATGGTCACCACGACGAACAACAACAGATACAAGATGCCGAAGGATTGGGTGATCTGTCCGGCTCCCGGCAGTTCTGTCACGCGGTGCCGCGATCGACCGCTTGGACACCCGCAACGCTGTCGGTGATGGCAGCAGCAACCTGTTGGGCGCCGGCGTCTTCATCCAGGGCCACTCCGACCAACGACAACGGGACGTCGATGTCTGATCCCGCCCGCTCCCGCACCATGCCGGCGTAGGTGTCGAATGGGACATAGAACGTGGGGGCCACGTTGAACGCCGCATCGTCGGCAACGCCCACGACGGTCAGCACCTGCGGGCCCACTGCGATCTGATCGGACAGCGCAAAGCTTGAATCCAGACTGGAGTCGCTGAAGTTCGCTTCGCCCTCGGCCCGGGGGAGGCGCCCAGCGGACAAGGTCCGCGGAACCGATGGTCCCGTCGGATCGCCGCCGAAGACGGTGACATCGACAGCCGCCTGGGTGGAGGCGGTGTCGTCAGTGGTGGCGGTGGCGATGAAGACACCGATGCCGATCGGGGCCGCTGCGGCGACACCGTCCACCATCGTGACCTGTTGCACGACCTGGGGCGGCAAGATGCTTGCCTGAGGGTTCAGCCGCGCCCGTGCGTCATAGACGAACACGTCCGCGGCGGAGGACTGGACTGCGCCCGTGATGCCCAAGGTCAGGGTGCCGGCCACCGCTTGGAAGAACAACAGCAAGAGGACCAGCAACCCCACCGCTGTCGTCAGCAGGGCGAACCGACCGAGCGACCGGCGAATCTCCTTCAATGCGACGAACACGGGACAGAGTTTACGACGCGACGTCGTGTCGTCAACCTTGGACAGCGGATACAGTGGGTCAGATGCCGTCGTTGTGGGCCGATTCCCTGGATGAGCACCGCGCGCTGGTGCTGGACCGGTTGTTGAACGCCTATGAAGACGTTCGCAAAGACGTCGGGGTCGACGGGGTGACCTTGGCGGCGGTCACCCGTCAGGCCGGCCTGGCCCGAAGCGCGGTCTACAACTACGTCGGCGACAAGCACGGCCTGATCCTGGCGCACGCGGAACGGGTGATGGGGCGGGCGGTGGCCCGCTTGCGGACCGCGGTGGCACAGGCCCCGACACCCGAGGACAAGTTGGTGGCCTACGTTCGTCTGACGTTGCAGCTACAGAACAGCGAAACCGGGGCGGGTGATGACCTCATGCCGCTGCTGACGCCGGAAGAGCAACAGCAGCTGATGGCGATGTTGGCCCCCATTCGAAAGGTGCTCGAAGAATTGGTGGTCGAAGGGGTGTCGGTTGGCGTATTCGACGGGGACGCGCAGGATCTGGTCGCCGTCGTGTGGGCCACGCTGGGAGGGTTCCGCATGCCCGTGGCGGCAGGCCACATCGCTGCTGACCACGCAGCAGAGATCGCGTCTGCCGTCCTGCTACGCGGTCTGACGGGTGGTCACGTCAGAGGCGCTTAGCCAGTCGGCCCACATCCGTAGTTCCTGCGCCAAGGGTCCTGAACCCACCGACACCTCTGTGCCGCCCAGCGGGGTCAGTTGTTGCACGATCAGTCGGTCCCCGGCTCGGTCATGCTTCAGATCGACCAGCGCGACCAGCTCGTCCCCCAGCAGAAATGGCAGGGCGTAATAGCCGTGGCGGCGCTCGGCGGAGGGGACATAGATCTCAATGCGATAGTCCACGTCGAACAGGCGCAAGGTCCGACTCCGGTTCCAGATCAACGGGTCGAAGGGGTTGATCAGCGCGGCCGCCTCGACGTCTCGGGGGATGCTCAACTCAGGGTCGGCATAGACCGGTCCTTTCCACCCGGCGACCTGCACGCGATCGATCATCCCGCCGTCAGCCAGTTCCTCAAGGTGGCGGCGTGCGGTGGGGACATGCTGACGATGGTGGTCGGCGATGTCGGCCCCGGTCCCAACACCCATTGCGTTGAGGGCTCGGATCAGCAACGCCTTGTCGGCGTCTGAAGGAGAAGGGACTTCCGCGGTCAGCCACCGGGGTGGGATGACCCGTTCGGCCAGATCGAAATAGGCCGTCATGCGATTGTCTCGCCACGCAATTGCCAGGTCA
>JBBSNE010000297.1:0-4024 GCA_038232815.1 Euzebyales bacterium
CAGATGCCTGGGGGAGGAGATACGCTTGCCACTGCTAAGCGAGGGCTACGGTTCAGAGTGTGTACCAGCCGATTGAGCCCCCGCCCCCGCCAGGTCGCTACCAGCGTCAATTGGATGTGTTTGATCGTATCGCCGAACGCTGGGCGGTTCTGCGTGAGGCGCTCGGCAAGAAGTGGGCAGCGCTGGCCGCGGGAGACGAGAACCGTCGGGCGGCAATTGAGACCGGGGCAATCGAAGGTTTGTATGACCTGGAGCCGGGTGTAACTGAAACGCTGGTTCGTCATGGGCTGGATTCTGAGGCAGGCCGGACACTGGATCACGAAACGTTTGATCTGATCTCAGCGCAGGATGCGGCAGTCAATCTTGTGATCGGCTCGATCGGCAGGGATGAAGCGGTCACTTCCTCGTTGATCCGCGAACTCCATGCAGCGGTGACGGCAAAGCAGGCGACGTACGTAGCCCGTGACCAGCTTGACCGGCAGGTGCGCCGCACCCTGAATCAGGGCGCGTTCAAAGACGACGAGAACTCGGTTACGTTGCCTGACGGGTCAATGCTGCACTTCGCTCCGCCAGTGATGGTCGAGGAAGAGATGGACCGCCTTGTCGACATCATGAAGGCGATGACTGACGCGCCGTGGGCCTATCGGGCAGCGGTCGGTCATCACCTGCTGACTCATATCCATCCCTTCCAGGACGGCAACGGTCGAACTGCCCGTTTACTCGCGACGCATCAACTGTTGCGGGGAGGCTTGCCCGGCCTGGTGGTCCAGACCGCTGACCGGGTGCGGTACCGCACGGTCCTGCGAGAGGCTGACGAGGGGGAGTTGGGTCCGTTCCTGGGTCTGCTGTCGGCTGCGCTCATGGCATCGCTTCGCCGCATCGAACGACGAGCGTTCGAACCCGAGGTACGGGATGGGAGAGGCCCGCTTTCTGTGGCAAAGGCGTTGGCCGCGTTGCAAGCGAGCGCTGAAACAGACCTCGGGATACCCGCCTTGGGTGAGCGCCTTGTCGGTGGGCTGACCCAACGCCTTGAGAAGGAGATGAGGCCGGCAATAGAGGCGTTGGGGTCTGACAACGAGCGGACATCCATCGGTGTAGAGACGACCTCTGGCAACGTTCGGGTTTCCGCGAGTCCGGACATGAGCCGCCTGCAGGAATTTCGCGTGGCGGCTTTGTTGCCCGATGATGGGCGGCTACTGCATGTACCAATCGCCTTATACAAGCTTGAGGCTGCCACATCGGGGGCCCCGGCTCGCTTGTTCGGGGGGTTCGACGGAGGTCGTCAACTGGACATCGATCTGGTGGATCCCGATTGGCCAGAGATAGAGCACTGGTTGAGTTTGGTTCTCAGCGACGCGTTGGTTCGCACGCAGTAGCGGCTTTCTCAGGCGCGGATCAGCGGGGCGTAGGCCAGGACCAGGCGTTTTTCGCCGAGCTCGTCGAAGTCGATGATGGCCTCTTCCTCGCCGGGGCTCCCCGACATGGCCACGATGGTCCCATTGCCAAAGCGGGTGTGGACGATCCGGTCGCCCGGTTTGAACTCCGGTCCCTGGTCATCATCACCACGTGAGCGCCGGTACTGGGACTTCACACCTGCCCGGGACAGCGCCCGGCGGGCCGGCCCGCCCCGACCTGCCGACCGATCATCGATCAGCTCGGCGGGAATCTCGCCCAAGAAACGGCTGGGAGGGTTGGACTGTGACCCGCCGAACAGGGACCGACTCCACGCGGCACACACATACAGCCGCTGCTGTGCCCGAGTCATGCCGACATAACACAAGCGACGTTCCTCCTCGATCTCCGCCTGGTCGGAAAGGGTGCGACTGTGGGGGAAGATCCCCTCCTCCAGTCCGACCAAAAAGACCACGGGATATTCCAGGCCCTTGGCGTTGTGCAAGGTCATCAGCGTGATCGGCTGGCCCTCGTCGGTCAAGGCGTCCTGTTCGTTGGTCAGCTGCACCCGCTCGAGGAACTCTGGTAGCGCGGTCTCGGGGGATCCTCCCGCAGTCGCGGACTCACCGAGCAGGGCCGAGAAGTTGTCGGCGACACCCTCCAGTTCGGCCAGGTTCTCAAGGCGCCCCTCCGCCTCCGGACTGTGATCGGCCTCAAGTTCGGCGCGATAGCCCGACATGTCCAAGGACCGCTCCAGCACGGCGCGGGGCGTCAGTTCCTCTTCGATCCAACCCGTCCGCAGCCGGTCCAGCAGGTGCACGAAACCCTCGACCGCGCCGGCCGCACGGTGGGCAAGGCCGTTGATCTGGGCGACCTCACGGCACGCCTGCATCAGCGACACCCCCCGCTGTGCGGCATGCTGGCCAAGCACGGTGGCGCTCTTGGCACCGATCCCCCGTCGCGGGACATTGAGGATCCGGCCGACGGCGACGTCATCGTCGGGATTGACCAGCACGGTCAGGTAGGCCAACGCGTCCTTTATCTCCTTGCGTTCATAGAACCGGGTGGAGCCGATGACCTGATAGGGCATCTCCAAGCGGATCGCCACCTCTTCCAGGACCCGGGACTGGGCATTGGTCCGATAGAACACCGCACAGTCGCCGGCGGAGATGCCATGTTCATCCTGCAGACGACGAACCTCCTCGATGACGAACGCGGCCTCGTCGTGTTCGTTCTCCGCGACGTAGCGGACAACCTGGACGCCGGTGCCCACATCGGTCCACAGGTCTTTGGCCATCCGCTGCATGTTGTTGGCGATGACCGCGTTGGCTGCGTCCAAAATGGTCTGGGTCGAGCGGTAGTTGCGGTCCAGGACGATCCGGGTCGCGTCGGGAAAATCGCTTTCGAAGTCCAGCAGGTTACGAATGTCAGCACCACGAAAGGCATAGATGGACTGGTCGGAGTCACCCACGACGCAGACGTTTCGATGCTCGTCTGACAACAGCCTGACCAATTCGTATTGCGCCCTGTTGGTGTCCTGCCACTCATCGACCAAGACGTGGGCGAATTGGCGTCGGTAGCGCTGCAGCACGTCGTCGAACAACTGCAGGATCTCGACGGTCTTCACCAGCAGATCGTCAAAGTCCATCGCAGAGGCGGCGTGCAGTCGTTGGGCGTATTCGCGATAGACCTCGGCAACCTGCTCCTCCCACCAGGTGTTGGCGCTGCCGGCGTAGGTTTCGAAGTCCACCAGCTCGTTCTTGGCCCGTGAGATCTCATGGTGCGCGGCCCGGGCCGGGATCTTCTTGGGGTCAAGGCCCATCTGTTTGATGACCGCGGCGATGACCCGTCCCGAGTCGCCGGTGTCATAAATCGAGAAATGCTTTTGATATCCCAGCCGGGGGGCCTCGGTACGAAGCAGACGGGCGCATGCCGAGTGAAAGGTCTGCACCCACATCCCGCCCCAACGGCTGCGTAACGGGTTGCCCTGCTCGTCACGACGAAGGCCCACGACATCGTCACCGATCAGCCGGCCCACCCGGTCTTTCATCTCTCCCGCGGCCTTGTTGGTGAACGTGATCGCAAGGATCTCCTGAGGATGGACACCGTGCGCGATCAGCCGCGCGATACGGTGCGTCAACACGCGGGTCTTGCCCGACCCGGCCCCGGCCACGACCAGCAACGGTCCGCCGTCGTGCAAGACCGCGTCGCGCTGCTGAGGGTTCAATCCGTCCAGAGGCAAAGTGGTGAAAGTCACGGCGACCCAAGTCTAGGCGGGGCGTGTGACGCCCTCCTACTAAGACCAGACCCCGCAAGGTGAAGTCGGAACCGTTGACGGGTTACCCTGTGCGGTCACCCGTAGGTTCCCTCGACGAAAGTTTGTCCTTCGATGGCCGGCGCAAGCCCTGTTCAGACTCAGGAAGACATGATCCCACCCGCCCCGGCGGCGATCGGCTACCGGTGGGCGGGCGTGCTCCTGGCTCCTGCGGTGGCAGTGGCGGTCCACCTGATCCTGGTCGGCCCGTTGGGCTTGGAGCTGCGCCTTCCTAAAAGCCCGGGCTCGGACCAGCTGCAAGACCTCCCCCTGTTGACGACGTTTTTGTTCACGCTTGGCATCGGGCTGGCCGGATGG
>JBBSNE010000298.1:0-4015 GCA_038232815.1 Euzebyales bacterium
GCGGCTGCCGAACTGATCGACAAGAGTCCGGCGATGCCCCCGGCCGTCAGCGGTCGGCGTTGCAACTCGGTGACGATCAGGGCGCGCGTGTCGCCCAGAAGATCGACAAGCGAGCGGGTCTCAGACACATACTTAAGTCTGTCATGAGTTGCGAAAGTCGCAAGGCGTGGAGGTCCGGGCGCCAGCATCCCTTGGGGGTCGGGGGTCAGGGTTTGCCACGTATCGCCTCCGTGCGCACCGACGACTGCAGTCGTAGGCTTTCGCCACCGTGATCTCTTTCGAGCACGTCACCAAGCGCTATCCCGACGGGACGGTCGCTGTAGACGACCTCTCGTTCTTCGTCGAGGAGGGGGAGATCTTGGTGTTGGTGGGGCCGTCAGGCTGCGGCAAGACCACGTCAATGCGGATGATCAACCGCATGGTGGAGCCCACCTCGGGAACGATCGAAGTGGACGGCCAGGACGTGACCGCGATGGATCCGGCCGAGCTTCGCCGCGGCATCGGCTATGTGATCCAACAAATCGGGCTGTTCCCCCACCGCAGTGTGGCCGACAACGTCGCAACCGTCCCGCGACTGCTTGGCTGGGAGGACGATCGCGTCGACGGCCGGGTCGAGGAGTTGGTGCAGACGGTTGGTCTGGCACCAGGATTGGCCACCCGCTATCCCCACCAGCTCTCCGGTGGTCAACGCCAACGGGTCGGGGTCGCCCGTGCGCTGGCGGCGGATCCCCCAGTGCTGTTGATGGACGAACCGTTCGGCGCGGTCGACCCGATCGTGCGCCACCGTCTGCAGGAAGAGTTCCTAGGTCTGCAGAGCGAAGTCCGTAAGACAATCGTGTTCGTCACCCACGACATCGACGAGGCCATCGCAATGGGCGACCGGATCGCCATCCTGGCGGAGGGCGGGGTCCTCCAGCAGTTGGACACCCCGGTCGAGATCCTGGCACGCCCCGCCAATGCCTTTGTGGAGGAGTTTTTGGGCGCTGAACGGGAACTTCGCCGACTGGCCCTGATCCCGGTGAAGGAGATCACGGCTGATCGCGGGCCGGTCGTGACAACCGGTGAACCGTCGTCAGAGGCTGTCCAGCGTGCGTCCGAAGCGGGCACGGATTGGGTATCCATCATCGGTCAGGACGGTGTAGTGCACGGCTGGAGGAACGTCGCCGATCTGAACGGCACCGTTGATCACCGCGATGCACGTCCGTTCGCGGCCACCGTGAACGCCGAGGATTCGCTGCGGGCGGCATTGGACATCCTGGTTGCCTCGCCCAACGGGGTGGCCGTCCGGGTTGGACCCGGCGGCAGTTATGAAGGCCTGGTCACCCGCGAACTCGTCACCGAAGCGCTCAGCTGAATCTGCCAGACCCAACAAACCAATCGGCTACCTGAACCAAAAGGACCCCGAACCACATGATTGCGTTGGCGCAAGGCAGACCGTTCCCTGACTGGGAATGGATTCAGCGCAACGGCGACACCATCTGGGAACAGGGCATCGAACATGTCCAACTCACAGTGCTGGCGGTTGCCATCGGATTTCTCATCGCGTTTCCCCTGGCCCTGTTGGCATCACGACGACGCCGCTTCCAGACGCCGCTGTTGCAGATCACCGGCGTGTTGTTCACCATTCCGTCGCTCGCGCTGTTCGTGGGCCTGGTACCACTGACCGGTTTGACCGTCACCACGGCGTTGATCCCCCTCACGATCTACACGCTGTTGATTCTGGTCCGCAACACCATCGCGGGATTGGACAGCGTGCCCAACGAAGTCATCGAAGCCGCCCGGGCAATGGGATACCGGGAATCGGCCCTGCTGCGCTCGGTGGAGCTGCCGCTGGCCCTACCGGTCATCATCGCCGGGGTTCGGATCGCGACCGTCACGACCATCGGCCTGGTGACGGTCACCGCACTGATCGGCCAAGGCGGGTGGGGACAGATCATTCTGTCGGGGTTCCAGCGGCAAAATCTGACCCCGACGCTGGTGGGGTTCATACTCAGCGTGGCCTTGGCGATCGTCCTGGACCTGTTGCTGGTCGCGTTGGAGCGTCGCCTCTCGCCGTGGGCTGCGGAGGCGTCACGATGACCGTGTTGGCACAGGAGTCGTTGTCGGGCGAGGTGTTCGCCTGGTTGCGTGGCGAGGACTTCCGGGGGGTCGACGGCGTCCCCCAGCTCATCGCAGAGCATCTATTGTTGAGCATTGCGTCCTTGGCGCTTGCCTGTGTGCTGGCACTGCCCCTGGCGCTGTATCTGGCGCACAAGGGCAAGGCACCGGTGCTGTCGATCAACATTGCCAATGCATTCCGGGCAATCCCGGCGTTCGGGTTGTTGTTGGTGGCGTTCATATTGGGGGGCTTTTCAACCACACTCTTGGTGCTTGTGTTCGCCCTGATCGGTGTCGCACCGATCTTTGCCAACGCCTACATCGGCATCCGACAGGTCGATCCCGAGATCGTGGATGCCGCCGCCGGGATGGGGCTGACCGGCAGTCAACAACTGTGGCAGGTCGAGGTGCCACTCGGCTCACCCGTCATCATGGCCGGCATCCGCACCGCCGCGGTCAATATCGTGGCCACCGTGACGTTGGCCGCCGTCGTTTCCTACGGCGGGTTGGGCGCGCCGATCATCGGTGGTCTCAGCCGTGGACTGCAGTTCTCAGCAAGCGCCCGCGTCCTGGCAATCGGCGGCGCCGTTTTGGTCGCGCTGTTGTCCATCGCCTCAGAGGCGGCCCTGGGCCTTGTACAGCGGCGCATCGTCCCCGAAGGACTGCGGTTGCGAGAGGCCGCCAAGGTCCAAAAAGCTGTTGCCCTGGAGCAGACCGCCGCAAAGCCGCTGACCGGGGCGGCCGTCACCGATTCGATTTGACCTGTCCTCAACCACAAAGGAACACCATCATGACAACCATCCACACACGCCGGCGCTGGACGGCGCTGCTGATCGGGCTGATGTTGGCCCTTGTCGCGGCCGCATGTGCCGAGTCCGATGACGCTGCAACCGACGAGGTCGAGGAACCCGTCGACGATGTCGTCCCCGTCGATGAGGACGAAGCAGCGGAGGAAGAACCCCCCGCCGAGGAAGAGCCAGCGGAGGAGATGGGCCAGCTGGTCGTCGGATCGACCAACTTCGATGAGCAGGAACTGGTCGCCGAGATGTATGCCCTGGCTCTCGAGGACGCCGGTTTTACCGTCGAACGGCGCTACCAACTGGGCTCGCGTGAGGTCGTACTTCCGGCGCTGACCTCGGGCGAGATCGACGTCTACCCCGAGTACGTCGGCACGGCCCTTGAATTCCTCAACGAAGGAGCCGGCGAAGCCACCGGTGATACCGAAGCCACGACCGAACTGCTTCGTGAACGCTTCTCCGAGCAAGGCATCGACGTGCTGGCGCCCTCGGATGCCCAGGACAAGAACGGTCTGGTCGTGCGCCCCGAGACCGCGGAAGAGTTCGGCCTGACGACCGTCAGCGACCTGTCAGGCGTGGCCGAGGAACTGACGCTGGGAGGACCACCCGAATGCCCCGAACGTCCATTGTGCATTCCCGGCTACGAAGAAGCCTATGACGTGAGCTTCGGGGACTTCCGTGCCCTGGACGCCGGTGGACCCGTCACGATCGAGGCATTGGACTCCGGTGAGATCGACGTCGCGCTGTTGTTCACCACCGATGGAGTCATCGCCGCCAACGAATGGGTGTTGCTGGAAGACGACCAAGACCTGCAACCGGCCGAGAACATCGTGCCTGTCATCCGGTCAGAGGCAAGTTCGGAAGAAGCCATCGCGGCCCTGGACAGTGTCTCCGAGGTCTTGACCACCGAGAACGTCACGGAGATGATCCGCCAGTTGCGCGTTGACCTTGAAACCCCGGCAGACGTTGCCCAGCAGTTCCTGACTGACGAGGGCGTGCTCGGCTGAGTCGCCCTCAACACTCCTCATAGCGGTAGGCCGCGTCGTCGGGCCTGGTGACGTCAACATCACGTCCGACCACCGACACGCGGCCCCCAACTGATTTGCAGGCGGCGGCAAAAC